>NZ_CP017812.1:2100000-2207832 GCF_001856685.1 Boudabousia tangfeifanii | reverse complement strand
CATTGACATTGGCGTCCTTCATTCTGTTTTCTTCATGGTCTCGCTCACGTTCTGGAGCAGATTTACTGCGTCACAGTCTGCCATTTTTTCGAGTTCTCCACAAAGTTTTACACAGGCTGGGGACAACTTTGGGGATAAAAATGGCTTTGAAATGAGGTTTAAGAACCTTGAGAAATGGCTTTTTATTGCAATTTCGGGATTTTTCTGCCAAATTTTTCACATAGAAAATCACATCGATGTTATTTACTCGCATTTCCACAAGGTGTGGATGGTCTCAGATTGCGACTCGTCGTGTCGTCCTTGTTGACGTGAACCTTTTTTAGCTTTATTGTTGAGTTTCGCCTGTGTTTTGCAGGCTCTAGTTTTGTATGCCGAGCAGACTTACTCTGCTTACCACTCAAGGAGTGTAAATCGTGAAGCGGACTTTCCAGCCTAACAATCGTCGCCGCGCCAAGGTGCACGGCTTCCGCAAGCGCATGAGCACCCGCGCCGGTCGCGCCATCTTGGCTGCACGCCGTCGTAAGGGTCGCGCCAGCATCAGCGCCTGACGTGTTGCCTCGCGCGCACCGCATGGTTAGCCCTGCGGATTTCACGGCTACGTTTCGCCGTGGCGCACGGGTTGCTACGCCGCGCCTAGTATTGCACGTTCGAGCCGACAAGGGTCCACAAAATGGGGCGCTTGTCGGCTTCGTCGTACCCAAAAAAGCCGTTAAATTGGCGACGGGACGCAATCTGGTCAAGCGGCGGTTGCGCGAGATCATGTCACAACACCTTGCGGAAATACCTGCAAATTATCGAGTAGTACTTCGGGCAAATGCTGCTGCAGCTACTGCCACCTACCAAGAATTGGTACAGGATGTGGCCGAAAATCTGCCGCGGGGAATTGCCCGGGCGCAGGCTCTTGCCCTCAAGCACGCCCAGGAGGAAGCATGACGAAAAAGTCACGTAAGCCTACCTCCGTTGCGTCAAAAACCGGCCAACAGACCAAATCAGCGCCCCCAAATTCTAAGATTGCGCCAGAAGTATCAGCCTTAGCACCCAGTCAGCTCAGTTCGACCTCGACTGGCAGTGAAGCAGAAAAAGCCCGCTTTACTTTCGGACTAGCTACCCTGATTAGTGCCTACCAAAAGCATATTTCGGCTAAAATGCCCAGGCGCTGTAAGTATTACCCGACCTGTTCCGCCTACGCTCAGCAATCTTTGGCCCGCCACGGGGTAATCAAAGGTCTCATGCTGTCAGTGTGGCGGCTTCTGCGTTGTAATCCGTATTCGGCTGGTGGGGTTGATGAAGTTCCCCCAAAAGGCCGCTGGAAACCCGATCCTTTTCCGTCTTATTCCGAAATTCAGCAATTACGTGCTGAAGGAAAATGGCCGAATTAAGCGGCCCCTAAAGATTTTGTTGTTATTTCCGATTGGAGCATAAATGATTGAGTATTTGGATGCCACAGCTGGCTCGAACTCATATGTGAACAGTTACGGCTGGTATGACACCGTCCTGTTCCCAATTAAGTGGTTGGTTGCCTGGGTAATGGTTATTATCCACAAGGCATTGACCTTGGTGGGTTTCCCCACTGGCGCTGGGGTGGCTTGGATCCTCTCTATTATCTTGCTGACCGTGGCCGTGCGTTTTGCCATCTTCCCACTCTTTACTAAGCAGATTCGTTCCCAGCGAGCGATGCAAGCTTTGCAGCCGGAATTAAAGAAGCTCCAGGCTCGCTATAAGGGCAAGAATGACCCGGTTTCGCGTCAGAATATGCAGCAGGAAATGATGGCACTCTACAAGGAACACGGGACTTCTCCCTTCGCTTCTTGTTTGCCAATCCTCGTGCAGCTCCCAATCATTACCGCTCTATTCCGTGTGTTGGCAGCAACTGCCGGCCTCGAAACTGGTGCTTACCCACGCGCCTCGATCGGTCCTTTGGGTAAGACCTTCGCCATGGAAATCAACCGCACCGAATTCCTCGGTGTGAACATGATTCAGACTTTCTCCTCGGTGACTTCCACCCACGACAAGATCGTCATCGGTGGCATGATCCTAGTAATGGTACTGACCCAGTTCCTCGTCATGCGTCAAATCACGGTCAAGAACATGCCGGCCTCGGCCCTCGAAGGTCCCCAGGCACAGATGCAGAAGACCATGATGTACGTAATGCCGCTAATGATCGGTTTCACCGGTTTCTTGTTCCAGGTCGGTTTGCTCTTCTACATGCTCACCACCAACTTCTTCACCATGTTCCAGCAGATCTGGGCCATCAATGCGATGCCAACTCCAGGCTCCGAGGCTTACGCCAAGTGGCACAAGAAGCAGACCGCTAAGTACGATGCTTTCCGCGCCAAGACCATGGAAGAATACGAAGAAAAGATCTCTAAGGCCGCTTTGGAAAGCCCCGAGGCCGTGAAGGAACTCGAAGACGAACGAGCTGAAGTTCTATTGAACCAGCGCATTAAGTTGGGTCTGGAAGATAAGAAGAAGCTGGAAGCTAAGATGGCGGCAGTGGAAGAACCTCAGGTTCGCATCCAGCCTACTCGTAAGCCTCGCTCACAGCGCAAGGGCAACAACCAGGCGATTCCGGGCGCAACTCGCGATGAGTCGGGTAATATGCGTAGTGACGAAGACATCATGGCCAATGACGGTGAAGAAGGCTTGACCGAGGACGAGATTGCTCGTCGTCGTTACCTCCGCCGCGCCGAGCAGCGCGCTCGCAAGGCCGAACTGCGCAAGCAGAAGCAAAAGCAACGCCAAGAACGTTTGAGGCAGCAGGGCAAGCGCCCCGGCGACCTCGAAATGAACTAATCCCTGCTAAGAAGGAACAAAAATGAACTTAGATCCAGAGCAGTTGAAAAAGCTCGAAGAGCAAGGTGACATCGCCGCTGATTACCTCGAAGAGCTCCTCGACATCATTGATGTCGGCGGCGAATTCGAAATCGATGTTGAGCGTGACCGCGCTACCGTCGAAATCGTAGACGATGAAGACGATCGCGACTTGCGTCGTTTGGTTGGTCGCGATGGGGAAGTCTTGGACGCTTTGCAAGAACTAACTCGTCTCGCCGTAATGGCCAAGACCGGTGATCGCTCCCGTCTCATGCTTGACATTGCCGGCCACCGCAAGGCTCAGCGTAACCGCCTAGCCGCGATTGCGGAAGAAGGCGTCACTCGCGTCCAGGCCACTGGCGAAGAGGTTCGCCTCGATGCCATGAATGCTTTCGAACGCAAGGTATGCCACGACGTGGTTGCTGCTGCCGGCTTGGTTTCTGATTCGGAAGGCTCCGAACCAAACCGCCGCGTGGTGATTTACCCCGAAGGCACCGTATTGGAAGAGGCTGTTGAGGTCGACGACGAAGCGGATGTCGATGACTGATTCGCCGAATAATGACTCGGTAGACATGGCCGCGGTAGAAACTCCTACCGCGGCCATGCGCGACCTGTTAGGACCTTTCTTTTCCCAAGTGGAGCACTACGGTGATCTGCTGATTGATCAGGGTGAACTGCGTGGGCTGATTGGCCCGCGCGAGCTGCCTCGTCTCTGGGGTCGTCACCTATTGAACTCGACCGCGATCGTGCCTTTCTTGCCTAAACGAGGTCGCGTGGCCGATGTGGGTTCGGGCGCTGGTTTCCCTGGGATTGTGGCCGCGATTATGCGTCCCGATCTTGAGTTCACTTTGATTGAACCAATGGAACGGCGCGTCGAGTGGCTCGATTTGGTTGTTTCCGAGGTCGGCCTCGACAATGTTGAGGTGCGCCGAGCCCGAGCTGAAGAGCTCCACAAAAAAGAATCCTTTGAAGCGGTGACCGCCCGGGCCGTGGCCGCCATGGATAAGTTGGCTAGGTTTACCGCTCCTTTGATTAAACGCGACGGTTCGCTAGTGGCGTTAAAGGGTCAAAATGTGGATGCCGAGCTAGAAAAAGCCAAGTATGTGCTTAAAAAGCTTCACTTAGTGGACGTGGCCGTTCACGAGGTCGAAGTGCCTGATGCCGAGTCAACCCTAGTAGTTACGGCTCGTAAGGCTTAAAGCTCTACTGAACTGGGATAAACTAGAGGTCTTGCAGACCTAGTCGGCGTCGGAGGTTTTTCCGGCGCCGGCATTCATTCCCACTCGGTAGGAGGTTCGCCTTGTCTGATCCTAGTTTCGATACTCCCCTAGCGGCGCAGCTAGCCCGAAACAATGCTGATTTACAAGCGCTGAATGCGATTGAATTTCCGCGTCCAAATCACCCGGTGGTAATGACTTTTGCCAACCAAAAGGGTGGCGTGGGCAAGACGACCTCGGCAGTTAATATCGCTGCCGCCCTGGCTCTGGGGGGCCTAAAAGTTGTCGTAATCGATATTGACCCGCAGGGCAATGCCTCGACCGCGTTAGGGGCTGAACATCGTGAAGGTACGCCTTCGATCTATGAAGTCTTGTTGGATGGCATCCCTCTTGCTTCAGTCTTACAGCAGTGCCCCGAGATCCCGAATCTGCGGGTCGCCCCAGCTACCCTCGATCTTTCGGGGGCCGAGGTCGAGCTCGTGGATGTTAACCAGCGGGAATTTTTATTGCAGCGCACCTTGGCCGATTTCCTGCGTCATGAGCCCGAGGTCGATTACGTGATTATTGACTGTCCACCTAGCTTGGGCATGTTGACTTTGAATGCTTTTGTTGCGGCCACCGACGTGACTATTCCGATCCAGGCTGAGTACTACGCCTTGGAAGGTTTGTCGTCGCTTTTGCGGGCGATTGAACGCATCAAGAATGCTTTGAATTCTTCGCTGCGGATTTCTAATATTTTGGTGACCATGTACGATTCGCGTACTAATCTTTCTCGGGAAGTGGTGCAGGAAGTACGCAATCATTTCCCACAGCAATTGTTATCCACACCGATTCCTCGTTCAGTGCGTCTGTCGGAAGCACCCAGCTATTCTCAAACTGGGGTGACCTATGATCCGCGCTCAACTGGGGCGCTGGCATACCGAAAAGCTGCTTTGCAAATTGCTCGTAGATTTAGTGGAGGAAACTAATGGTTCGCAAACGTACTGGCCTAGGTCGAGGTCTTGCTGCTCTGATTCCAGAGGCTCAGACCGAAGAGGTTAAGAAGCCTAGCAGCCCCCTCGATGTTTTCTTCGCCGACGACAATGTTTCACGTGAAACAATTTCGGATTCAGCCGAGGAGGGTGCCGAAAAATCTGCGGCCACCAGTTCCTTAAGTGCGGCTTCTCGAGCTTTGCTTAGCGCTCCTCCTAAGCGTCGTAAGACCAAGAGCAAAGCAAAGGCGGATACGCAAGCTTCAGCGGCAGCTACTGCAAAGCACAGTGAAGGTGCAGAGGGCGAAGCTGCGGAGCAAGCAGGAAAGGCTTCAGCCCAGTCACTAAAGAAGACTGCTACCAAGAGTGCCACTAAGTCGGCCAAAGGTGCGCAGGTGAAGAGCTCTGACGCTAAAGCTACCAAGTCGGAAAAGACTGGTGGCACGAATACTTCTGCTACTTCCAACACCTCAACTGCCAAGCAAAAGAGCGACGCTAAAGATGTCGCGTCCACGTCCTCGTTAAAGTCCGAGGTAAAGGAAACGGGATCGGTAGCAGATGAGTTAGCCCCGATTCCAGGTGCCACTTTTGGGGAGATTCCGGTGTGGTCGATTGTGGCCAACCGAGTCCAGCCGCGTACTGATTTCGATCCCGTCGAGCTAGCCGAACTAGTCGACTCCATTAAGGAAGTTGGGCTACTACAGCCAATCGTGGTGCGCCCCTTGTCTCAGGAAGTCGCCCAGGATCTATTTGCTGCTCGTCTAGCCCGGGCTGAAGCTGGGGTGGCCGAGGTCGAAAAGACCAAAGCTATCGGCGATCTAGAAGCGCTGCTGAGCGTAGAAGAAGTTAAGACCGCAGGCCTACCGCAGTACGAACTGGTCATGGGTGAACGTCGTTTGCGGGCATGCCGTTTAGCAGGTCTCGAAACTGTTCCAGCCATTGTCCGGCACACCGAGGACGAGAATCTACTGCGTGACGCCTTGTTGGAAAACCTCCATCGGGTGGAACTAAATCCCATCGAAGAAGCATCGGCTTATGCCCAGTTGATGGCCGACTTCTCTTGCACACAAGCTCAGCTTGCTCAGAAGGTAGCTCGTTCGCGTCCGCAAATTGCCAATATGCTACGCCTACTCAAGTTGCCCGCTTCGGTACAGCGGCAACTTAGTGCTGGCGAGCTCACTACTGGACACGCCCGCGCTCTTCTCGGCCTGCGTTCTGGTGCGGCGCAAGCCAACTTGGCTGATCGGATCGTCAAGGAAGGCCTGTCGGTACGAGCGGTTGAAAAATTGGTAGCTAACGGCTTGGACCAAGAGAAATCTAAAAAGGTAACGGAACTACCCGTTGTCTCAGAACCTGTGAGCACTTTCGTCAATGAGTTCTCTCAAAAGCTTGACACCAAAGTTAAGGTGCAGGTAGGTAAGACCAGTTCTAAGCTCGTCATCGAGGCTGCTGGGATGGAAGACCTTGAACGAGTCGTCAGATTGCTTTCCAAAAACCTCTAAGCGATAAAGCCAGAACTTTTACATAAAAGGGGTGGGGTCACAGAATAATCTGTGACCCCACCCCTTTAAAATGCGTTCTAAGGCGTTTTACTCGTCCGTAGCTAGCTCTGGGTGCTTCCAGCTCTCGTAGCGCGCTAGAGCGGCCAAAGCGATGCCCTGAATAACATCAATGAAGTCACCGCCAGCTTCAGCAGCTTGTGGGAACAAGGACATATCGGTCATGCCTGGAATGACATTGGCGTCGATAAACCACGGCGTTCCGTCCTCGGCTAGCAAAAGATCGATGCGGCCATAGTCTCGCAAGCCAAGAATCTCGAAACACTTCACGGCAGTTTCTTGGACTGCTTTGGTTTCGGCTTCGCTGAGACGAGCAGGAGCATAGAATACTGAGCGACCAGATTCGTAGCGTGCTTGGAAGTCGTACGGTCCACCTTCGGTTTCCACCTCGACTGGGGCGAGGGCGTGGACGCCTTGGCCAAAGTCAACGAGTGATACCGCGATTTCTCTACCGGCCACGAAGGATTCGATCAAGGCAGTCTCACCATAGGCAAAAGCGTCTACTAAAGCGGTACGTAGCTCGTTGGCATCCTGCGCACAGGTAACCCCCAAACTGGAGCCGCCATCAGCAGGCTTAACGACTAATGGGAAGTCGAAGGTTTGGGCGATGGCTGCCATTACTGGCTCACTGCCAACTTGCATAAAAACTTTGCGCGGAAGAGTTACCGACTTTGGGGTAGCTACGCCTTCACGCTGTAATAGCGTTTTTGCCACTGGTTTTTCTGAGGCGAGACGAGCTCCGTTCGCGCGGGCTCCCACATAGGGCAGACCAAGTAGTTCTAGCAGATCTTGCAGGGAACCATCTTCGCCAAAACCACCATGCACCATTGGCCACAATAAATTAGGTGCTAGCTCGTTGAGCTTTGGGATGAGGTCATGGTTGGGCTCCAAAACTTCAGTCTTAAAGCCTCCAGCTTTGAGTGCCTTGGCCACCGAGTGGGCACTACGCATAGAAATGTCGCGTTCGTGAGTTGCTCCCCCAGCGATCAGCGCGACTTTCACTTCAGCATTTTTCGCAATTGTTTCACGTGAAACATTTTTCTTAGTCATGTTTATTTCCCTCAGTTCGCCGAGCCAGGCTGGAAGAGCTTAACAAGTTCGATTTCCTTATTGACGACGCGCGATAGACGTCGAACCCCTTCACGGATTTCTTCCGGTGGTGGGAAACAGTAGGACAGACGCAAGTGATCGCGCCCTCGTTCATTCGCGTAGAAGGCGGTACCTGATACGTAAGCGACCATTTCGGTGACGGCGCGAGGTAGCATATCCTTTGCGTCTAGACCGGCAGGTAGCTTGACCCAGGTGTAGAAACCACCATCAGGGACCGTCCACTCACAGGCTGGCAGATACTGTTCTAGCGAATCCAGCATCGCCTTAGCACGCTCATGGTACATCGAGCGGTAAGTAGTAACCTGTCCGAGCCAATCGAAGTCACGCAGGTAAGTGTGGATCATCATCTGACCCATCATCGAGGGCGAGAGTACTACGGATTCGTTTGCCATAATCAGCTTGTCCCGAATCGCGTGAGGCGCTAGGGCCCAACCAATGCGGAAACCGGGGGCAAACATCTTGGAGAAAGAACCTAGGTAAACCACGCCTTCAGGATTTAGTGATTGCAGGGCTGGCATGGTCTGCCCGTGGAAGCCAAGCAAACCATAAGGGTTGTCTTCCAAGATCAGGATGCGTTCGCGGCGGCAAATATCCACGATCGCTTGGCGGCGTTCCATACTTTGGGTGACCCCGGCCGGGTTGTGGAAGTTGGGAATCGTGTAGAGGAACTTAATATTGCCGCCTTGTGAGCGAACACGTTTAATCGTATCTTCGAGTTCGTCGGGGAGTAGTCCCTCATGATCCATTTCCACGTGGACGACCTCGGCCTGGTAGGCCCCGAAGATGCCGAGCGAACCAAGGTAGGAAGGAGCCTCACAGAGGATGACGTCCCCTGGATTGACGAAGATTTGAGTCATCAAATCAACCGCTTGCTGAGAACCCGTAGTAATTACCACGTTTTCATAGTCGGCTTTAATCCCTTCAAGGGACATGATTTCGCAAATCTGTTCACGCAAAGGATCCCAGCCACGGCCCGCACCATACTGCAATGCTTGCATGCCATGCTTGGCAATTAGCTCGCTGGCCGAGGCCGCTAATCGGTCCAAGGGTAGGTCTTTAATATTTGGCATCCCGCCCGCTAGCGAGACAACTTCCGGACGTGAAACTACTGAGAAAAGGGAACGTACTTCGGACTCACGAAGATTGTCTGCCCGATCAGAGTAAGTGTCCCACCAAATATCACGCCGGCTACCGGTAAGTTCATGCTGTTCGCTCAACTTAGCCTCTTCTTCATTAAAGGAATTAGGATGAGACTCATTGTCCCATAAAAAAGTAAAAAAATAGTACTGATAAAGCAATATTGCTTCACCAGTACTATTTTAGGCTAACGATTAGCTCAGTCGGTCAAAACGTACTTGTTCAGGGTTTCGACAATCTTCGACTTGGTCTTAACGCCCACCATGGTTTCAACTAGTTCTCCATCCAGGAAAATTAGCATGGCGGGAATTGAACGAACACCGTACTTGGCAGGGGAAGTTGGGTTTTCATCTACGTTCAGTTTCCAGATCTTGGCTTTGTCACCCATTTCAGCGGCAACCTCTTCCAAGATGGGACCGAGCTGACGACAAGGGCCACACCATGGGGCCCAGAAATCAACCAGCATTAGTCCGCGATCGAGGCGGATATCTGCCTGGAAAGTACGATCGGTTAGTGTCAAAGTTTTTGCGGCCATCATGCTCCTCCAAAATTGAAGCCTAAAAACGGGGCTAGAACGGCCGAACTGCGTTTATCGGCACCCCACACCTAGGTGTGTGGCGCTGCGGCCGTTCTAGCTAGGTTTATGAAGATATTTTAAGTCTAGTACTGCTTGGAATCAGTTTTCGCTATCTTCGAGGAACTTCTGCGCATCGAGTGCGGCGCGGCAACCAGAGCCAGCGGCGGTGATTGCTTGACGGTAGGTGTGGTCCACTAGGTCGCCACAGGCGAAGACGCCCGATAGGTTGGTCTTGGTGCTTGGTTCTGCGACCTTCACATAGCCTGCAGCATCAAGTTCAACCTGTTCCTTGAAGAGTTCATTGCGTGGATCGTGACCAATAGCTACGAACAGACCTGTTGCCTCAAGTTCGCGAGTTTCTCCGGTCTGAGTGTCGGTGAGCGTCACCTTGGTCAACCCCACTTCGCCGTGTAGAGCAGTTACCTGGGAGTTCCAAGCGAATTCGATCTTCGGGTTGTTCATGGCACGGTCTGCCATTACCTTGCTGGCGCGTAGCTCGTCGCGACGGTGAACCACGGTGACCTTAGAAGCAAAGCTGGTAAGGAAGGTAGCTTCTTCCATGGCAGAGTCGCCACCGCCAACGACGATAATCTCTTGCCCCTTGAAGAAGAAACCATCACAAGTTGCACAGTAGGAGACGCCACGACCCGAGAATTCGTCCTCGTTGGGTAGGCCTAGCTTGCGGTAAGCGGAACCGGTGGCCAAAATGACGGCTTTTGCGTAGTAGGTGGCATCTTCAGTCTTTACAACCTTTTCGGTTCCCGAAAGGTCAACTTCGACAACGTCCTCGAACTCGATTTGAGCGCCAAACTTTTCAGCTTGTGCCTGCATGTTGTTCATCAGGTCTGGGCCCATGATGCCTTCTGGGAAACCGGGGAAGTTTTCGACCTCGGTAGTATTCATCAAAGCGCCACCAGCAGCTAAAGCGCCCGCAAGAACTAGTGGCTTAAGCTGTGCTCGTGCTAGGTAGGTAGCAGCGGTGTAACCGGCAGGGCCAGAACCCACCACAATCACGTTGTAGACCTCGTGTGGGGCGTTAGGATCAGTCTTTTCCTCGGTCTTAGGAGCGCTTTCCTGTTTGTCGAGGGAAACCAAGCCGGAAGCGGCTGGTTGGAAAGAGAAGTTGGACATGCCATACCTTTCAGTTGATCAGCCCTAGGAAGGTCCTATGGGCAGGTTCAGATAAAACTCAGCTATTGCTGAGATAAGAAAGTGCCTTTGATTTATTCAACCACAATGCGGGAAATGTATGCCCGATTTCGCCCTTCGGGATCTTTAGGCAATTCGGGAATACGAAGGGTAACAACGCTAGTGTCAACAGCTTCGGGCAGAGTCAAGGTCACTTCTGGACCGAAAGGTGCCGATACTGCTGGATCGCCCACGTAGGCTTGGGCGGGACCGCCTGGTGGAATCACAAGGTCAATCCGACCACCAGTGCCGTTGGTGTAAAGCTTGACTGTCTTGACTTTAGCGGGCTGCTTGAAGAAGACACCCAAGGAGATAGCTCCATTGCGGAAGGTGGCTTTAGGGAAGTAGCGAGAATGCCAAGTAGTGTCATCTTTGCCATCAAGCAAGTTACCTACTTCTTCTGGGTGATCCTTGCCGTAACCATCAGGAGAGAACTGTTCGATCTTTTCGATGGCGACGCCAGTTGGTGCTGGTCCCGGAGCAGGCTCAGCCGGCTTAGGAGCAGCATCGCCAGGCGCCTCAGCAGTTGGTTCAGTTGACTCTTTAACAATAACGATTGGCCCATCAGCTTCAGTTTCCATTTGGGCAAACTGCTGAATCGGGGAGACTAGTGAACGAATCGCGAAGATGGCTCCCAAGAAGAGGAAGATCCCCAAAGCGATAAACATAATCTGACGGAAACGCTTAACTTCTGGGTCTGCGTTATTACCGTCAGCTAGCTGCGCGTTAACATCCACGGCCGCACCTGAGGCGATTGCCTCGTCGGCGTGCGAATAGGCGCCATGGTTGTTTGTCGCCACGGTAGCGTGAGCCCCTGTGGCGGTGCCAGTAACTTGACGTGGAGCCTTTGGTGCTTGGGAAGCTTCCGGCTGTTCTGATGCAGGTGTCTCTGCCGAGGTTACGTCCTGCTCGGCCTCGTGTGTCGCTTCCATTTCTGCCAAAACTTCTGGAGAAGACTGCTCCCGACCAGAGATTTCTGCTAGGGAAATAGAGTAACGCTTTAGCTTCTCTCTAGTGGAAGAAGATGTTTCTGTATCGTCAACTTCGACAACTTCTTCGTCGTTCTTTCCTACGGCGTTTTCTTTTTCAGGATCCATTGGTCCAGCCAAGCTGCCCTTAATAGTTTTGGCAGCTGACTTAGAGGTAGTTACTGCCTGATCCCAGGTGGTGGCAGTGGTAGCTTTCAGGCTCTTCCAAGCACCGGCAAGTTTGGTGCCGGCCACGCCAGCAACCGCTCCCGCGCCTGCTATGGCTCCAGCAGCTACGTTTTCAGCTTTACCCGTGATACCGGCAGCCGACTTAGTGTCGTCGGTAAGCTGCTCTACTTCCGTGCCAGATGCCCCCTCTGGTTTACCTGACTCGTCGGGAGTGACAGCGTGTTCTGGCGTGAGCTTCTTGCCTGGTTCTTGGATTGGCTCATCGTGACTGTCCGGCGTATTGCCAGCCCTGCCTTCGTTTGCAACCTCTGTTTCGGTAGCAAAGGTTTCCTCATCCTGATTTTCGCTGAGATGGGCTTCAGGATTAGGCACTTCTGGGAATAGCTCTTCCCACTTTTCGACAGTCATACCGGATTCGCTAAGTTCTGCTTCAACCGGAATGTCGGCACTATCTGAGGGTTCCTCGGAGCCATCGTCGGCAAGTTCCACTTCGCTCGAGGTCGAAGGTTTTTCGTCGTCGTTTTCGACCATGGAAGCTTCGTCGACTTCGTCGCTTTGTGTAGCTAGATTTTCAGCAGCTGCTACAGCCTGATCGTCACTGGCTTCCTGAGTATCCGAATTTGAACCCAAGTCCACCTCGGTCTCGGCAACAGTATCTTCGAGCGTCAAGTTGGCATCTTCAGATTTATTGCCCGTTTGAGCGTCTTCAGATTCCTGCTCGGCTGCAATCGAGCTATCTGCGCTGGCCGATGGGGCTAGGGGACGATCGGTCTCAGAAGCGGTCGTTTCACCCTTTTCATCGTTAGCGTCAGTGGCAGGTGCTAAAGGCAGGTCTGCTTCAGCTTTGGGAGCAGTTGGCGGTGCCGGTGGCGGTGGCACGTCCTCGGGTGAGACTGGCTGGCTCTGCAGAGGGATTGGGGGTAATACTTCTCCCGAGATAGTCCGAGCAATCTTTGCCTGGGTACCACGAGGCGGAATAGTTGCCTCAAATCGGCGTGGCTTTCGTTCAGCAGCTACTTGAGATGAACTATCCTCAGCGCGGTCTGCACTAACGTCAGAGTTGGTAATGATATCGATCGAGTCGTCCTCGAGATCATCAATGATTACCGGATTTGAACTGGCATTATCGAGGTCGGAATTCTGGTCGGACAAATTCGCTTGGCGATCAGAAGAGGACGCCGGTGGTGGGGGCGGGTAAGAGCCATCGTCAGCGGTGCCATCGGCGGTTGGCTGCGACTGTGAGTATGAAGGATTCTGAGGTGTCGCATCAGGACCATCAATCGGGGTAGGAACAGCCCCAGTTTCAGCTTTTAAGACTTCAGGAGGTAAGAAGACTTCACGGGTTAATGGCGAGGTTTGAAAGGATTCGGGCGCTTCGTCGCCGTCAATCTCGGCACCGGCCTTGGCCGCGAGCGCTTTTCTAATACCAGCAATTACCTGGTTGTCTTGCTTGTCTGAATCTTTTTTGTCAGCTGGTTCCACGTTATGCCTCCCGCAAGGGAAATAGTTCAATATTTACATTTTGCCTTATTTGCCACATAAACTCGCTCGCAAAAGCCCAAAATAGCGCAAAATGTAAGCTACTTACTTACCACGACGAATTCGGCGCACCAAACCAATGATCATTAAGATCCCCAAAACGATGCTAACTGTCAGCAAACCCTTGGTTTCCCAATCTGGACGAATGCGCAGGGTAAAACGAGTTGGTTCATTAACCTGATCGCCTGCAGGGTTAAGCAAAATAACGCGGGTTTTCACGTCGCCAGGTCCCATAGCTGTCAGGGGCACATTAAGAGTCCTTGACGTATTTGGTGGCAAACTGGATTTCAAAGGTTCCTTCACTTTCAGGCGAAGATTATTGGCGATAAGAGATACTTGGAAGTTTAGATTCCAAGGAAGTTTATTCTTCACCGGAAGTGGTAGGGAAGACTCCGAGGTAATCATTAAAGGATTGTTCGGGGGGAAAGCTTCGAGCGGTGCCAAATAAGCTGGTAGCTCTTTAGCCCACGTTAGATAGTTTTTCGGAGTCGGATCGGTTGTACGTAACCAAAGTAAAGCTGAATCGAAAATTGGATCCATCATTACTCTAGGGTTATCGAGCATTTGGGAGACCAAATTTAGTCGCTTCAGATCGTCGGTTAGTTCATCTACCGGCAAGGTAGTTACCTGTGCTTCTGAGTCGGTTGATGGCCATGATTGAGTACGCAAGCTACCAGTGAAGCTTGGTTCTGCTTCTAGCGCTTGTTGGAAGGTCAAACTTTGAATCTGTTGATTCGTGCCACGAAGTAGGGCGTTCATGGCGTCGTTAGTTAACTCGGTGGGAATCTTAATGCCGATTGGACCGCGAGGGCCGAGTTCAGCCAAGGCAGCGAGCAAAACTTGCTGGTAATCGAAGCGAGCCTCACCTTTAGCTCTAAACGCAAGAGAGGTTAGTTCAGAAACAGTATGATCCACCGTTAAGGCTGCGACTGGAGTTTGATTCGGGATAGCTAGGGTGAATCTTCCCACCGGATAATTTTCCCGGTTGAGCGACTCATTCTTTTCGTCTTGAGAATCTGAATCAGCTTCAACTGTTTGGGCTTTTTCAGGTTCCGCCAATAAATCAACGCTGTTAACTAGGGCCAATGAATCTTTAAAACTGTCCGGAAGGTCAGCCAACTTTGTCCCCCAACCAGCATGTGGAGTGAAAACACTTAAGGCTTTACCTTTTTCCTTATTATTACTAGCACCAGAGTTAGCAGTGGTTGCTGAAGTTGACAATTTTAAGGTGTTAAACTCTTTAATTACTGAAGCTTGTTCGCTCCACGCATGATCAGCTAAAGCCTGCATCTGAGGTTCTTTCAGGGGCAGTTTAGTCAAAGGTGGACGACCAAAAATATTAAAAGCAAGTTTCCCATTAGGGACAGCAGCTAACGCAGGTAAGGATGTTGCAATCTGATCTTGTTGTCTTTGCGTGGCCTGAAGCAAAGGATCAATTTCTTGTGGCTGTTCGGCAGTACTCGGACGACTAGGAGTTCGACCGCTAGGAGTTGGCTTGGGCTCTTTAGTACCTTTGGTCGCCGGTGGCTTACCAGTTGGTTTTGGTGTCTGCTTAGAATTTGTTTCGGGGGTAGTGCTCGACGGTAAAGGTTTATTGTCTGCGCCAGAATCAGATTCCGGGGTCCTTGGGGAAGGATTAGCAATATCTGAACCCGAACCATCTAATTTTGGTGTTTCGGCGGTATCAACCTTTGGCAAGATTGGGGAAGTTGGTACCTGGGTAAACAAGTCAGGATTACTGACTAATTTGGTTTTACTAATCGCAGCAGCTAGCTCTGGGGAAGGAGCTTGTTTTGTAGCGTATTTGATTACTGCCGGATCTACGCTTAGGTTAACTCCTGCTTTTGTGGCCGTTCTAATCTGATCAGGCAAGCGCTTAACGGCAGCTAAAGCAGGGATATCGTTTAAGAGGTCCAGATTGCTTAAAGTGATTTCGGTGAAAGGTACAATCTGGATTTTTCCTTTGGCAGCACGCCAAGTTTTTTGTTCGGAATTAGTGAGTTCACTGGGGGGAGTTTGGTTGGTAATTGCCAGCACCGTAGAATCTGAGGCGCTTTGATCTACGGCTTGCTGCGCAGTGTCTTTAGTGATGTTAGCGTCAACATTGCCAACCGGCGTATAGGTCCAGCCGTCACCCCTAGTTCCCAAAACAGCTGGTTTTACACCTTCACCTTTTCGGAAACCAAGAACGGCAGCTTGAGCAGCTTTCGCCGAAGATGAGACATTTGAGATGGTAGAAATTCGTAGGCTAGCGTGAAGGCGATAACCGCCATTACGCTTTAACTTTTTCTGCCATTCTTTTTTGGGGACTCGAATCGTTACCTTGCCTTTAGTGCCCGGAAACATTGCGGGTAAACGAATCGCTTCTAGGCGAAGTACCTTGCCATCAACTTCGGGACTTTGATGTTTACTAGCTAAAGACTTGGCCCAATCTTTTAGTTCTTCAGTTTCAAAAGTAATTGGGGTGGTTTCAAGCCACAGATTGAGCCGAGGGGCAGGGGCAAACTGCCCAGTTTCGTTTTTGACTTCGAGGGTAACTTCTAAGTCTTGACTGCCTGAGAGTAAGCGCGGATTGAGCCCCAAAAAGTTTAAAGAAATCTGTTGTGGCTTAGTTCGATCATCTTTGGCTACAGGTAAAAGCGAATCAACAGTTTGTCCCAAAGTGTGGGTAGTAGGTGCTGAACTGGCCAAAGATCTAAATGCTGAAGTTGAAGGCTGGGAGGCCATACCGCCTTGAGGAGGAGTGGCCGCATTGGCTAGACCTGTAGGTGCCATTATGGCGGCACAAAGCGTGACGACCGCTGTTTTAACCCAGAGAGATTTGCGTTGCAGCCGTGCCAAGTCAGTCCTCCAACTGCAACAATTGGCGGGCAATGGTTACTACCCGACGCTCATTTGGGTAGGCCAAACGGTTAGTAATAACCGTCAGAGGAATCCAGGCAACGTCCTCGGCTTCTTGATCGGGATCGCCCTCGACAGTCAGATTTCCCGAAATCGCTTCCAACAAATAATGGTGTACCACCTTGTGGACGCGCTTACCGTTACCGGCAAACCAATAATCAATAGAGGCTAGATGAGTGATTACGCGACCAAGGATGCCAGTCTCTTCCTGAACCTCACGCACAGCTGCCTCACGGGCTGTCTCAGCGCCTTCTAGGTGACCTTTAGGTAGACACCACTCAATATTGCCCAGACGGTTTCTACGAGCGATTACTGCGGCGCTAGGTTCACCATCGACCAAAGCCACCACTAGACCACCAGCACTCGTCTCATCCACAACCGGCGTGCGTTGGGTGTGAGGACGCGAATTCGCTAGGTTTCGCAGGGAATTTTGGTTCACCATCGGACGCGGTGCGCCAGCCGCAGGAGGGCGTGGCACCGGCAGTCGGCGTCGAGGTGAATCAAATTGCATAACTCAATACTAAACATTCTGCGCAAATCTGACCCATTCAGGCGCGGTATGGCAATCTATTAGAGATGACTGCAAACACCGAACCGCGAAATGAAGCCTTGCTATTGCTAAATGCCCAGCAAGCGCTCTCCCATTTACCCGCTCCAATCGCTGAATTGGGGCAAATTTTCAAGGATGCTGGCTATGAACTAGCGCTCGTGGGAGGTCCGGTTAGGGACGCCGCCCTCGGGAAAGTTCCTCATGATTTTGACCTGACAACTAACGCTCGGCCAGAAGAAACTGAGAAATTATTACGCCAATGGGGGAATGTTTGGGACGTAGGTCGGGATTTTGGCACTATCGGTGCTGCCCGCGGCGATTTAGTGGTGGAAATCACTACTTATCGGACTGAGGAGTATGATTCCTCTTCTCGCAAACCCGTCGTTGCTTATGGCGATACTTTGGCTGGCGATCTGACTCGTCGTGACTTCACCGTTAATGCTATGGCGGTTCGCCTCCCGGAAATGGTGTGGGAAGATCCCTGTGGTGGTTTGCCAGATTTGGCTGCCGGGATTTTGCGTACCCCAGTTTCTCCCCAGCAGTCTTTTGATGATGATCCTTTGCGAATTATGCGAGCTGCTCGTTTTGCTTCGACTTTAGGCTTCTCGGTGGCCGAGGACGTGCGAGAAGCGATGGTGGAGCTCGCCCCTCGTCTGGAAATTGTTTCTGCCGAACGAATTCGCACGGAACTAGAAAAGCTGATTTGTGGCGACCATCCTCGAGTCGGTTTGGAGTTAATGGTTGAAACCAAAGTGGCCGATATTGTTCTTCCAGAGTTGTCTGAGTTGACAGAAACTAAAGATGAGCATAATCGCCACAAGGATGTTTACACTCATACTTTGAAAGTTATCGAGCAGGCAATTGCGCTCGAAACTGACGAGGACGGACCGGTGCCAGGTCCCGATTTCATTCTTCGTTTCGCCGCCCTGATGCACGATGTGGGTAAGCCTCAGACACGAGCTTTTGAACCTGATGGCACCGTTACTTTCCATCATCATGACATTGTTGGGGCCCGCATGGCACGCCAGCGGATGCGTGCTTTGAAGTTCCCCAAGGACACGATTAAGGCTGTCAGCCATTTGGTAGCTTTGCATTTGCGCTTCCACGGATATGGAGAACAGGCCTGGACCGATAGTGCGGTGCGCCGCTATGTCGCAGATGCCGGTTCCCAGTTGGAACGTTTGCATCGCTTGACTCGTGCCGACGTGACCACCGGTAATGTCAAAAAGGCGAAGCGTTTGCAGCGCGCCTATGATGAACTCGAAGCACGAATCGTGAAGCTCGCTGAGCAGGAAGAATTGGCCGCAATCCGCCCAGATCTTGATGGTGACCAGATTATGGAAATCCTCGATCTCAAGCCTGGTCGCATGGTCGGTCAAGCTCGTGCTTTCTTACTAGATCGCCGTTTAGAGCGTGGCCCTGTAGAGCCAGAGGTGGCTAAAGCGGAACTTTTGGCGTGGTGGAAAGAACAGTCACAAACCGCTTGAAACCTACCAATTGGGGTTACCGGAAGGTAAACTGGTGCTTTAGAGCTATTTCCTTTTTTAGGGAAGGTCCTGACCTTAGGGTCACAAGTTGAAATATCGCCGATACCGGTCGCCTGCGGGCACTGGTTGTGAGGTTATCGCGTGTCTAATACGAACAGTCAACAGCAGAACCTAAATGTGCCACCACCTCCGCCGCCTTCGCGCCGCGCGGTTAATGCCCAGAAGGAGGCTAAGGCTCCAAAGCCGCGCCGTCCTTGGTATCAGCGTTTAGGTTTCATTTTCCTTTGGCTACTGTTCTTTGGCATCATCTTTGCTGGCATTGTTTTCATTGCCAGTTACGTGATGATTAAGGTGCCCGAGGTCGATGATGCGGTTCGTTCGCAACGTACCACGGTCTTTTATTCGGACGGTACGTCTGAAATCGGTTCACTTTCAGAAATTGACCGCACGATTATTGATACGAACCAGATTCCCAAGTATGTGGGTCAGGCAGTAGTAGCCAGTGAAGACCGTACTTTCTTTGAAAATAACGGTGTCGATGTTAAGGGCATTGTGCGTGCGTTGATTAACAACTTGCAGGGCAAGCCTCGCCAGGGTGCTTCAACTTTGACCCAGCAGTACGTGGAAAACTATTACACGGGTGACGAGGGCGGTTACGTCGGTAAGTATCGTGAAGCTATTTTGGCTTTGAAGATTAATCAGAATCAGACTAAGCAAGAGATTCTGAACAATTACTTGAATACGATTTATTTTGGTCGTAATTCCTATGGCATTGAAGCTGCTGCTCAAGCTTATTTTGGCAAGAGCGCGAAGGATCTTTCGATCAGTGAAGCTGCTTTGATTGCTGGCATTATCCCAGCACCTTCTAAGTGGGATCCAGCTAAGAATCTGGAACAAGCACAGAAGCGTTGGAAGCGCGTTATCAGCTTGATGGCGGAAGATCACTGGATTACCGAAGCACAAGCAAATGAGGCAGTATTTCCTAAGTTCCTAGAAAATACTAGTCGTGCTCGTCGTGCTGGCAACTCTGGTTACCTGCTCGATCAGGTTTCTAAGGAACTGGTAAATGCCGGGATTAAAGAGTCCGATCTAGCGACTGCTGGCTATCAGATCTTCACCACGATTGATAAGCCACGCCAAGAAGAAATGGCCCGTACCGTCATGGATATGCCGGAAGGTCATGCTCCAAACTTGCATGTGGCGATGATTGCGGTCGATAACAAGACCGGTTCGATTGTGGCCGAGTATCCAGGTTCGAACTATGGCGAGTCGCAGCGAAACCGCGTCACTGAAGACACTTTGAATGCGGGTTCAACCTTTAAGGTGTTTGGCCTTTTGTCTGCCTTGGAGAACGGTAAAACGATTTACTCGCGAGTTTCGGGTTCCTCCCCGGCCTCGTTCAAAAACTACCCGGGCTATCACCCGACTAACTTCGGGGGCATTTCCTTCGGGATGGTGACTTTGCGTAAGGCCACCGAGTATTCGATTAACACTGCGTTCTTGCGCATGAACAATCTGATTGGCCCAGAAAAGACCAAGGAAATGGCAATCCGGATGGGAATTCCGGAAAATACTCCAGGTTTGGATAACTATCTTCCAAACGTGCTTGGTACCGCCTCGGTGCACCCAATCGATTTGGCTCGTGCTTACGCGACTTTGGGTAACTATGGTCAGCAGCCAACTATCCATATGGTGCGGGAAGTGAAAAATTCTTCGGGCGACGTGGTTTACACTGGCCCAACTTCGACCAAGGAAGTGATTGACCCACAGGTGGCCAAGAACGCCCTCGTCGCCATGCGCGATGTGGTCGAGTCTGGTTCGGGTGAAAAGGCTCGTTTAGGTAATGGCTGGCAGGTGGCTGGTAAGACCGGTACCTCGCAGGATAACCGTTCGGCTTTGTTTGCTGGGATTACTCCTAAGTGGACTACTGTGGTGGGCTTGTACCAGGTTGGTCCAGGTGGCACTCAGGAAGAGATCACTCCATTTGGTGGTTATAAGGAAATCACCGGTGGTTCGATTCCTGCTGAAATGTGGCACACCTTCATGGCCGATGCTTTGGGTGAAGAAGAGGGGCAAAAGTTCGAGAAGCCTGATTCGTGGAACTCGAATTTGAAGGTTAAGCCGCGTGGTGAGAGCGAGAAGGCGGACGAGAAGTCCGACCAGAAGCAGCAGGATAATGATGACGAGGACGAGCCCGCTCCGAAGAAGCCTGAGCCTAAGGAAGAGAAGTCTGAGGATCAGCAACCTGCTCCCGCCCCTGCACCAGCCCCTAAGGATGAGCAGAAGGCACCTAGCGAGCCAGCCCCAAAGGAGCCGGTGAAGGAGGAGCCTAAGGCACCTGAGCAGCCTAAATCTGAGCCGCAGAAGCCTTCTGTGCAGTCTGGGAAGAACGCTAAGACGGGCGAACAGAAGTCGAACAAGCAGCCGGCTACTGAGCCGCAGAAACCTTCAGTCCAGTCGGGCAAGAATGCCAAGACGGGTGACGATCCGAAGAAGCCCTAGGTCAGAATAAATCTTTAGGACCTAATGAAGTCCTAGGGTAGGAAAAAGACAAATAGTTTGGCCCGCCTCAAAATGAGGCGGGCCAAACTATTTAAACCTTGGATGATCAGGCGTTAACGACCTGGATCTTGAGGTTAGCGGTAACGTCCGAGTGCAAGTTAACGGTCACCTGGTAGTGGCCGATAGCCTTGATCGGGCTAGCCACGACAACCTTGCGGCGGTCGATGGTCTGACCGAGCTGTTCCTTAACGGCATCAGCGATTTCAGCGGTCGAAACGGCACCGAATAGACGGCCAGCTTCGGTTGCCTTGCGGGCAATGCGGAGCTGAGCATCGTTGAGGGTGTCGCGGACGGCGCGAGCATCGTCGATCGAAGCGATTTCACGCTTGCGACGAGCGGCAGCCATCTGTTCGAGCTGTGCGCCAGCACCCTTGGTCCACTTAACAGCGAGCTTGCGAGGAACTAGGTAGTTACGACCGTAACCGTCCTTGACCTCAACTACGTCGCCGGCAGCGCCCAAGTGTTCCACGTCGTGAGTCAGAATGAGTTTCATTGTTTCTGATTCCTTTCTGCTCAGCGGCCAGTGGTCGAGTAAGGCAACAAAGCCATTTCACGTGCGTTCTTGATTGCACGGGCTAGCTTGCGCTGTTCCTGTACAGACACACCGGTAACGCGACGAGCGCGGATCTTGCCACGGTCCGAGATGAACTTACGTAGCAATGCGGTGTCTTTGTAGTCGATGTTTTCAATCTTGGCCGACTTCAGCGGATTCGCCTTTTTCTTAATCGGCTTATTGCGAAGTTGCTGCTTCGCCATAATTGGTCTCCTTGAGATTAACGCCTACCTAACGGCAGGACTAAGACATGTTTTAGAAGGGCGGTTCGTTGTCGAAGCTGGAACCACCTGCGGGGCCTGCGCTCCACGGGTCTTCAGCTTGACCACCGGCAGGAGCACCGAAGTTGGCTTGGCCACCACCATTATTGTTGTAGCCACCACCTTGGTTTCCGCCGTAGTTGTTGCCGCCCTGATTACCGTAACCACCGCCGTTACCATAGCCGCTACCACGGTTGCCACCGTCATTGCGCTGATTACGTTCC
The DNA here is from genome assembly GCF_001856685.1 of Boudabousia tangfeifanii. GTDB lineage: Bacteria > Actinomycetota > Actinomycetes > Actinomycetales > Actinomycetaceae > Boudabousia > Boudabousia tangfeifanii. The sequence continues at coordinate 2,186,029 of NZ_CP017812.1, read as the reverse complement.
ACCCGAGCGGTGGCGTAACGCAACGACGGGCCGACTTCGTCGACCTGCAATTCCATAGAAGTGCGGTTCTCGCCTTCGCGAGTCTTGTAAGAGCGGGATTCCAACCGACCCTGCACGATTACGCGCATGCCCTTGTGAAGGCTTTCAGCGACGTTTTCGGCAACTTCACGCCATACAGAGCAACGCATGAAGAGGGTTTCCCCGTCTTTCCATTCGTTGGCCTGACGGTCGAAGCTGCGAGGAGTAGAAGCCACGGTAAACGAAGCTACAGCCACCCCAGATGGGGTAAAACGTAGCTCTGGATCGCCGGTGAGGTTACCGATCACAGTGATTTGAGTGTCTCCGGCCATTTATGACTCCTTCGGCTGGTTGGTTGGGTGATTTCAGTGAGCTTCGGGGCGCATCAACTTGGTCCGCATAACGGATTCGTTCAAGTTGAGCTGACGATCTAGTTCAGCAGCGTGCTCCGGAGTGGTGGTCATGTCGACGACAGCGTAGATGCCTTCGTTCTTCTTCAAGATCGGGTAGGCCAAACGACGCTTGCCCCACACGTCAAGCTTCTCTACCGAGCCACCGTTTTCGGTGACAACAGTCAAGAGCTTTTCGAGTGACGGGGCGACGGTACGCTCGTCAATCTCAGGGTCCAGGATTACCATCAATTCGTAATGGCGCATACTTTAACCCACCTCCTTTGGTCTTCGCGGTCACGGTCCATCCGTGACAGGAGGGTTGTATGTTTTACTTCCCTTATAACCAGGTGGCTATAAAGGTTGCTTGATAATGCTACCAGTAAGTAGGCGCAAAGGGGAGAGTTAGGCCTAAAATCACAGAAAACTAGTTGCAGTAGGCGGCCACATTGGCTGCCCGGTCTGGTTTTCCGTTTCGGTTCAAACAGATCTGCGGCACCATTAGCAGGCGACGAGGGAACTTGAAGCGAGCAATGCGACCAGTGAGGTGTTGGTGAATTTGTCCCAAAGTGGGGGCGAAACGTCCTTCCGTGGGGACAAAGAGCAGAGTAACGACCTCGCCCCAAATCTCATCAGGAGTGCCAACTACTAAGAGGCTGGAGACAGAAGGGAAGTCTGCTAAAGCATTTTCAATCTCGGTGGGGTGAATATTTTCTCCGCCCGAAATGATAGTTTCTGACTGACGGCCGATGATTTCGAATTCGCCCTCGGTTCGCCGTACCAAGTCACCGGTGCGAAGGAAGCCGTCCACGAAACTTTCCGCGGTATCTTCGGGATCTAGGTAGTGGGTGATGACTCCAGGACCACGCAAGAGCAACATGCCTTCTTCCGTGCCTGGCTGGTCACTGACATTGTCTTCGATTTTGGTTTCGACCCACGGGAAGGGGAAGCCAACCGTGTGGGGGATGGCTTCGCTAAGTTCGGAGGGGGCACAGATGCCGGCGCCGGCTGTTTCCGTCATACCGTAAACATTGATGGGTTTGAGGCCTTTTTCGCGTAGTTTGGCTAATAGTGCCGGCGAGGGCGCAGAACCGCCGATTAGTGGTGCTCTAAAGGCGGTTAGGTCGGTGTTTTTCCAAGTCGAGTGAGCCACCATTGCGGCGTACATCGTGGGAACGGCAAACATGATGTTGACTCGGTATTGAGCCAGATCTGAAAGTAGCATTTCTGGATCGAAACGCGCATGGATTAGTAGCGTGCCACCGTTGGCAAAAAGGTCGTTGGTGGTGCCGTTGAAGCCGCCAATATGTGAGAAGGGGGCAACAGCTAAACCAACATCGGCACTGCAGTATTCAAAGCTGGCACGGAAGTTCTGCCAGCCCCACCATAATTGCGCCATGCTTAGTGGCACTGCTTTAGGCCGGCCGCTAGTTCCCGAGGTGAATAGGATTGCGGTGGGATCTGGGCTAGCTGCAGTAAGGCTGTGGCAGACCATTTCTGGCACCGACAAGTTGGGGTCTTTAGCTAACTGATCGACTGCCATCGAGAGCTCGTTTAAACTGAGGATTTGAGCGTCAGTTTGTAGCAGTGGAGCTAGTTCTCTGGTGCTATGGTCTAGCAGGAGCAGTGTCGGAGAAGTTTGTGCCAAAAGGACTTGCACTTCCGCCGCAGTTAGTCGCCAAGAGGCTGGAATGATAGTGGCACCTAGGTGGGCGCAAGCGGTAAAGGCCAGCATATGCCAGGGGCTATTTTGTGCCAGAATCATGACTCGTTTGCCGAGGCCGATACCTTGCTGGGAAAGCCAGGTGGCTAGCAGCTGGGAGTCGCGGTTAGCTTCTGCCAAAGTCCACTTAGAAACCGCACCTTCATGGTCACGGGCCAACAAACTGAGTCGTTGTGGGTGGCGTTGCGCTGCTAGCTGCAAAGTCCATGCCGGATTGATTTCTGAGCCAATCCCGTTTGGGCTTGAAGCTAGTAGTGAGTTGGAAAGGTAGGTGTGGTTTTCGCTCTGACCTGTGGCAGGCTGCTCTGTGCCACTCATTGGGCAACCGGAATCGAGTGGCCACCACGGAGGTGTGGGTGGGTGGCCAGCAAGCTGGATGCTTCTTGGCGGGTTGAGCCGTGGTTAGCGAGGTGTGAGAGCTCTTCAGGGATTTCGCGACCGAGTGCCGCCATGGCTTCACCCCAGAGTTTGCCAGCACGGTACGACGAACGCACCATTGGGCCAGCCATAACACCGAGGAAACCCATTTCTTTCGCGGTTTTCGATAGTTCAATGAACTCTTCTGGGTGGACCCAACGATCGATGGGGTGGTGTAGTGGCGAGGGCCGGAGGTATTGGGTAAGAGTCAAAAGGTGGGTACCTGATTCAGCTAGGTCAAACATGGCGTTCTCGATTTCTTCACGGGTTTCACCCATGCCGAGGATCAGGTTTGATTTGGTGATAAGACCGGCCTCGTTCGCTGCTTGTAGCACTTCGAGGGAACGTTCGTAACGGAAAGCGGGACGAATTTTCTTGAAAATTCGGGGGACAGTTTCCAGGTTGTGACCGAAAACTTCTGGTTTAGAGTCGAAGATTAGCTGGAGGGCATCTTCTTTGCCGCGAATGTCATCGACTAGTAGTTCCACGCCGGTGCCGGGGCACTTTTCGTGGATTAGTCGGCAAGTTTCGGCGTAGAGCCAAGCTGCCCCGTCAGGGAGGTCGTCACGTGCCACACCGGTGATGGTGGCGTATTTAAGTTCGAGCTCTTTCACTGAATCGGAAACGCGCTCTGGCTCATTCTGGTCGTATTCGGTGGGTTTACCGGTGGCGATATCGCAGAAGTCGCAACGGCGAGTACATAGTGCACCACCGATTAGGAAGGTGGCTTCACGGTCTTCCCAGCATTCGTAGATGTTGGGGCAGCCGGCCTCGGCACAAACGGTGTGTAGATTTTTGCCCTTCGAAAGAGAGCGCATGTCTTCGTATTCTTTGCCAGCTTTGGCAGTGGTCCGGATCCAATCCGGTTTGCGTTCGATTGGAGTTTCCTTGTTTTTTGCTTCGACGCGGAGGAGTTTACGTCCCTGCGGGTCTGGTTTTTTCAAGGTACTCATTGAATACGTCTTCCTAACTATTTGGTCGTGAATAAACAGTTAACGTTACGGCTAAGTGAGTTATTCCTGCCTACAGTATAGTCATTGCTTGGTTTGGGCTAGAAGCTCGCTCAGGGTGACTTGGCTTTCGTTTTCTAGCTGTCCGAGGTCGCCCGGTTGATCTAGCAACGGTGAAAGCATTTCGTGGATTGGGGTGACTAATGCCTGTGCGGCGGTGGTTAAGTCGGTGTTGACGCCCTCGGCCTGCAGGGAAGTAACCCCGGCATCGGCAATGCCGCAGGGCACAATTTGACTGAACTCGTTTAGATCAGTGGTGACGTTTAACGCTAAACCATGCAAAGTGGTATCGCGCGCAAATTTGACTCCTATGGCGCAGATCTTACGTTCCCATTTACCAGTTTCGGGGTCTGCAGAGAGCCACACTCCGGAGCGTCCTTCCACGGTGATGGTGTCGAGATTGAAAGCGGTTTTGAGGGCTTTGCGAATGGCTTGTTCCAGAGTGCGCACGTACTTAACGACGTCAGCTGGGGGAGTGAAGCGCAAGATTGGGTAAATAACCAGTTGCCCTGGCCCGTGATAGGTGACGCGACCGCCGCGGTCCGCTTGGTATACGGGGATATTTGGGTTGACGATATCTTCAGGCTGAGTTCGTCGTCCAGCAGTATAGCTGGGTTCGTGTTCCACCAAGATTAGGGTGTGATCGCGTTTGCCACTAGCTACTTCGGCATGGATCTGATGCTGGAGGTCAAAAACTTCTTGGTAGTTAGTTGGCCCGAGTGGCAACAAGTTCAAGATTTCCATAGGAGGAAGTTTAGGCGGGAAGGGCTTTAGACCCAAAGTTATTTTTAGTGCTTTGGCTAGGGGCGCAAATCAAAAAATAATCCCTAATTATGCTCACAGTGAATTAATTGCTAATCGTTGTTATTAAGCGGGTTGGGTCATTTTTGCCCATTAAGAGTTGCTCATATGGCTGTTAGAAACAACACTGATATGCAACACAGTTTTTATGACACTGTGTCTGGGACTTTTGAACTAATTTTTTGTTTTAGTGAAAATATATCTATTGGCAATAAAAACTAAATTGTCAATGAAATAGCTAAAAAATGAAAATAAGTATGGAAAGCCTAACTAGCGATTTTTTTGCCACAAATTTGATAAATAAGTTTCGAATCTCCTTATTGATTCTAAAAAATGGTTTTTTATACATAGTTGTATCTCGCGTTAGGGACTTATTTATGGGTTATTCTTCAATCCTTACTACATTTCTAGTTTCAATCTGAATAGTGACAAGCGACTTCTCGAACTTGTTTTCTTATGGGGTTTTGAAACTTTAGAAATTTAGTAAGTGCCCGCACATGAGCAAACCAAAGCTCGGCAGATCGATTGATTTGCCAATGCTTTGGTTTGACAAAGTTTTTGGAGATAATTTAAGTGTCGAGTTTTTATACTGCTGAAGCAGCTGGCCGTCGCCGCAATACTTTGCGTCGAGGGATGGCCGGTCTGTTGGCTGCTGGGATGGCCGTAACCCTAGGGGCATTTGGCGTTAACTTCCCCAGTGATTCAGCACAGGCTTATACCGTTGAGACCGTTCCTGGTCCAGCGATTGACAAGAATCCAGTTGCCAAAGCAACCATGGAGCATACCTTTGCCGAGGGTGTGACCCCGGCTCCCGGTGCGACCTTCACCTACAACGGCAAGGTTGAATTTACCGGTGTTTCTGGGACTAACCTCGAAAATATTTACACGATTTACGTGACTCAGGGCGAAAAGGCTCCTTTTACTCCAGCGCCCACTAAATCCTCTTTGACTTTTACGGATCAAAATGGTTCTCCGGTACAGCCGCAAAGTTTAGAAATTGAAAAAGTCAACGATAACACTTGGAAGTATGTAGCTAAGGGCATGAGCGGTGATATTACCGCTAAGTTCTCAAATGAAGCGCAGATATCTGCTGATGCAACTTCTGGTGATTTTGCTTCCGCTTCAATTAGCGGCGAGGTGCTATCTAAGCCTGTTTTGGACATGCAAAAGTCCGATGGCATGTTGGTCTCGGCTCTTGATGGTTCTACTTCTGATGGTGTTTCGACCCCATCTCGTGGTTGTAGAGGCTATGTAACCAATACTTGGACAAGTAAGCCTGGTGCATGGTTGCTTGATATCAAACTTGCGGACAATGCTGGTAAGGGCAAGGTCAAGTTTGACGACGCTCCTTTCAGTAATGGTGCGCAGCAACCAGCAAACTGGCAAGATCCTTCAACCTTTAACTCATTAAAGGTAACTGACGCGAGCGGTAAAGATATTACTGCTGATATTTTGGCAGGTTCATCTTACGTGAATCCTGATCCTTCCAAACCGCAGTATGTTATTGATCCTTTGATTGCTAAAACCGGCAACGCTCAATGGATTGATTCCACTAACTGGGTTTGGGACCCTTCAACTTGGACTGGTCGCACATGGTTGCCAGCCGGCGCTACCGTGGTAGCAACTCATGGTTACACCTTCGAAAACTGTGTTGACCCAGGTCTATCAACAGATGGCGATACCAATCGTAATATTGCATTTGCTTTAGAAATTGCCCGTCCTGAGGTTACTGCTAACGCGAATGATAACGATCTAATCATTCTTCCAAGCAAACCCGGTGAAGCACCCAAACCGGACAAAGCCTGGTGTGAAGATATTTTCATTCAAAAGGGAAATGGCACTACTTTTAGCGATGTAGTTGCGGTTAATCCAGAGGTAACACCATTGGCTGTTAGGGATATTCGAGATTCCTTGAACCCTAAGCCGTATGCTGGGGCGATTGCTCTTTCGCCTATCACCAAGGATAAGATTTATTACCTGAACAATAAGAAGGTGTTTGTAGCACCAACGACTCCTGGTTCTACGGGCGTAGATGCTGGTTTCCCACCAGTTAATGTGATTGACAATGTAGGTGCTGGTATTGGCATTGACCCGAATGGAGTGATTTGGGTAATGATTTCTGGTGGCACATTGTTTTCTTTGGACCCCAATGCGGAATCTCCCCAATGGATTAGCCATGGTACGCCTATCAATCCTGATGCTCCAGGCAACTATTTTTATGATTTAACATTTGCTCAAGATGGCACTTTGCTTTTAGTCGCAAATAACTTGTCTGGAAGTAAAAAGTCGTATTCAAAGGGTGTTTACTTCTTTAATAAGGAGAGCATTGACAAGGTTCGTCCTGAAACGGAGACCTTTACTCCTAATAAGACGGAAGTTTTCAGTGCTAAAACAACGGCAGAACGAATTAGTTATGTGAATGGTTTTGCTGTTGATCGTGAAGGTAACTTGTATGTCGGTGGCGGCTTCGATAATTCATTGTTCCTTCTAAAAGATGGAGTGATGACCAAGGTACTAAACAGCCGCTTTACTGATGGTATTGCTGATATGGGTTCATGCTCTTTCTATCCTGCAGATACTCCACCAGAGGTTAATAATGACCCGAAGTTCCAGGTGCAGAAGTCGGCGATCGACCCAGTAACTGGTGCTGTGGCTAAAGCTGGTGCAACTACCGAGAACTCGGCAGTGATTGCTGCTGATGGCTCGACCACCATTCAGTACTTGGTGACTGTTGCTAACACTGGTGGCGGCGCGGGCGATCCTGGCGATGTTACCGATACGATTGCTCCGCCTAAGGGCTTCACCATTATGGACGTCCTCGTCGATGGTAAGTCTGTGAGCGCTAATAACGTTTTGACTTTGCGCCCAGGCAACTTGGAAGCAAACTCCTACAAGAGCTACAAGATTACGGTCAAGCTACAGGCTGATAGCCTCGAGGCTGGCAATAATGCAGTTGGCGAATGTCGAAACGAAGGCCCAGGTCAAGCTGGCGGCGGTTTCTTCAACTCCGTCACTATGAATAATGATTCTGATGGCGCCGACAACAATGACGCTTGTGTGCCGGTGAAGCCGCGTCCAAAGGCTCACCTCAAGCTCGTTAAGCAGATTGTCAACCAGGATGGTTCGCTCTCTGACGATCAGAGTGCCGCCAAGAAGTTCGGTCTAAGTGCCGGTTCTGGTGATCCTTCGAGCATGCTTACTTCGGTAAACGGTGTTACCGGTTCCGAGGGCGTGGATAAGGACGTTATCGCCGGTACCTACGTGCTAAACGAACAGCCTCTCGCTGACCAGCCCGAGAACGAATACTTCGCCCTCGGTGATTGGAAGTGTGATTCTGGCAAGACTGTTGAAAACGGTCGCGTACAGCTCAACGAAAACGACAATGTCACCTGTACTGTCAAGAACACTCGGATGCCGTTAACTCACATCCAGAAGTTCCCGGCAGACCCAACTGACGACAATGTTCACGTTGGTAAGCTACAGACTCCAGAACTCATCCCAGGTTCCAACCCAGCTCAGTACCGGACTGAAGTTAGCTATCTAATCAAGGTCACTAACACCTCGACCTTCACAGCTAACACTGCTCAGATTCGTGACTACTTCAAGGTCCCAGCTGGAATGAAGTGGGATGGCGACAAGCCAGCTAAGGTTGAGTTCGTGCCAGGCACCACCGGTGCTAAGGCAGCAGACTTGGCTACCACTTTGACCAAGGCTGAATTGGAAAACACTTCTAAGGGAGACGGCGCTCGTCTAGCAAGTGCCGTAACAAACTTGCCGGCGAAGGGTGAAGTTAGCTTCAAGGTAACTATTCCGTTGCTCTTGGACACCACCCCTGATCCACAGACTGGATTGTCTGCCTACGATCAGAACGCTGCCAAGTTGGCAGAATGCTACAGCGGCGAACGTGAGGGTGAAAAATTCACCACCACTGCCAGCGGCATTGCCAACCGAACCTCTTTGGAAAACGAAGACTTGCGATACAACCAGATTCCAATCTTGGATAACTACGCTTGTATCCCAGTAAAGATCGATGGCTCCTGGAAGGTACAGAAGTTTGCCCCTGCTGAAGGCGGCGGCTATGTGCCAAACGCAGGTACTACTGGCCCGGCAGTTCGCGTCACCACCAACGGAGATGCTTTTGAAGCAACCGTTAATTATAAGGTACGCGTAACTAACAACGGACCGACTGCTTCGCTCAGCCCAGTTGTCACCGATTCCGTAACCTTGCCAGAAGGCTTCAACGTCACTGCTCTGCGTTGGCAGGTCGAGGGCGCCGATCGTTTCAACGATGTTCCTCAGCCAGGCAACCAGAATGTGGCCAACTTCGAGCTACCGGCAAGTACGAAACCAGTACCGGCTACCACCGATACTGCCCAAGAACCTGCGTTCAAGAACTACATCGACTACATCGTGCAAGTTACTGGACGCACCAACGGCCAAAACATCACGGCCGAACAATGGGAAAAAGCTGGCACCTGTGAAACAGAGAATGCCGGTAACGCTTCCGCAGGTGGTTTCTTCAACCAAGTAACCATTCCTAACGAACAAGATCCCAATGCCGACAACGATAACGACGCTTGTGTGCCAGTAGTTTCTTCTGGGGTACCAGTTCGTATTATTAAGACTGACTCGTCAGGTAACACTGCACTACCTGGGGCGAAGTTCGCGTTATATGACGTAGATCCTACCCAGAGTGACGCATTACCTATCGAAGAAGTAATTAATGGCCTGTCGGAAGAAGCTGCTTATGGTAACGTAGGCAACGAGTTCACCAACCCGGGCATCGTCGATGCTCTTGGTGAAGCAAGTAAAACCGAAACTGTATTCGAGACAAAGCCTCTGCAGATAGGTAAGACGTACTGGTTAGTTGAAACTCAGGCGCCTTTCACCTCGAAAGCAGGTGTGGAGACTCGCTACAACCTACTAGCACAGCCCCTGAAGTTCCGGGTGAACGCCGGTGGAATCATTGAGCCATATGACAATGGCTCAGGTCAGCCGGTTGTCTCTGATGAGGCAGAATGTGATCCTACACGCGATAACGGGTGCGATTGGCAAACTTCCCCTAAGATAGTAGATGGTGGAACCTTCTACGTCTTCAAGGGCGTAGTCAATGTTCGTGATACACGAACTGCAGAATTGCCAAAAGCTGGCGGTAACGGACGCGGTCCGCTCATTGCCATGGCTGTTCTGATAATCTTGGTAAGTCTAGGGCTTACCTACAAGACTTCCGCGGTTGCCACTCGGTACGTCAGTACTGGGAAACCACGGGATAGCCGCAAGGCATAACCAACCCAGTTGGTTAACCAACTCCGGCAACCAGCCCTGCCCACTCGGCAGAGAGGGTAGGAGACCGGAAACCGGAAGCTGGCAACCGCCAGATTCCTAAAAGTAAACAAGGGAAATCAGGAGAAAAACTATGACCCGCACTTTCACCCGCGCAACCGCGAGCCTATCGGTCGCAGCTGTTGCCGTTCTAGGCCTCGGCTCCTCGATGGCATTTGCTGCTACCCCAGAGGGCGCAGCTACTCCAGAGAGCACCGTAGTAACCACTAAGGACGTTACTGCTAACGTTGGCGCCATGGACAAGGATGCCGCTGTATCCTTGACCATCCACAAGTTCACCCCAGGCTCCAAGAAGGCTGAAGCCAATGGTAAGGAACTAGCCGACACCACCGAAGCTCTCGGTTCAGAAGCTAAGCCAGTTGAAGGCGTTCAGTTCGACGCTTACACCGTTGAATACGACGGCGCTGCTCTAGACCTCACCACCAACGCTGGCTGGAAGCTAGCCACCGAATTCAAGAAGTTGTACGACGGCGACAAGTCCGCTACCACTTGGGAATTCGAAGGCAAGAACTTCACCCTATCCGCAGCCGCTGCTGCTACCGGCAAGACCGCTGCTGACGGCTCCTTGAAGATGACCACCCTTTCCAAGAGCCTCTACGTTGTCAAGGAAACCGTTCCTGCAGGCAACGCTGGCGTCAAGGTTGGCGGCGAAGAATTGAAGGCATCCGAAGCTCTTAACCCAGCTCAGGACGGCTTCGTTGTTGCTCTTCCTTTGACCGACCCAACCACCAAGAATGCTTGGATGTACGACGTTCACGTCTACCCCAAGAACTCCAAGGCTGGCATCAAGAAGGAAATCGTTGACACCACCGCTCCAGGTTCCGGCAACGCAGCAGCCAAGTCCGAAGTAACCTACAAGGTTACCACCGACATCCCGAACGTTGAAAAGCTTGCTGAATACCAGGTCATCGACGGTTTGAACGAAAAGCTCACCTACACCGGTGAAGGCAAGGACGTTCTAAAGGTTGTTGACGGCGAAACCTTCGCTGCTGGCACCGATTACAACATCGTTTCCACCAAGTCCACCCTTGATCAGAAGACCTACGTAACCGTCACCTTCACCGATGCCGGTTTGCGTAAGTTGGAAGCCAACAAGGGCAAGAAGGTCGAATGGACCCTAAACGCACACGTGGAAGACACCACTGCTGCTCAGGAAATCCCGAACGACGCTCACTTGGTCCAGACCCCTGGCGACACTCCTTCCAACTCCTGGAACCCAGAGACCTCGCCTAACAAGCCTGGCGATGACCCGAAGAAGCCAAACATTCCTGGTATCCCTTCGAACGAAGTTAAGACCTACTACGGCAAGGCTAAGATCGTCAAGGTTGACAAGACCAACACTGAGACCAAGCTAGCCGGCGCAGTCTTCAAGCTCTACCAGTGCAACGCTGAAGGCAAGTTCGTTAAGCCGGACGGTAGCCTTGCTGATACCGACGCTGAAGCTGAAGTTTCGGTTGACGGCGTAAGCGAATGGACCTCCGCTGAGAAGACTGGTCTTGTTGAAATCGACGGCCTTTTGGTTAACGATTTCCGCAACAACTCCGAAAACGATGCTGCTGGCACCCCATGGAAGACCAACTGGTTCTACTGCTTGAAGGAAACCAAGGCTCCTGCAGGTTACGAATTGCTTCCTAACCCAGTGCGGTTCCAGGTTCTCAAGACCAACGCTAACTTCACTTCTGAATTTAACGTTGAAAACGTACCAACCAACGCTGGCTTCAAGCTACCTGTTACCGGTGGCGCAGGCATCACCGCTTTGGTTGCCGCTGGCACCTTGTTGCTAGCCGGCTCCGGTGCATACGTCTTGGCTGCTAACCGCAAGCGTAAGCAGGCCTGATTGCACTAAAGTCGACTAAAACAGTCGACTAGCATAAGCTCTTGGGGGAGGGGAACTTAACCGTTCCCCTCCCCCAAACAGCATTTAACCCAAAAAGCTGCAGGAGACAAATGAGCACCGCCACTGAACAACAGCTCGACGAACAAACCAAACCCGTCGGCAAAGCGCGCAAAACCAAGGCACCAAAACGCCGCCGTAAGCGCAACGTCAGTGCCCTATTCCCACTAATCGGTGCCCTCGTAGGCATCGCCCTCCTGCTCTACCCAGTATTCGCCACACGCTTCAACAACGTCCAACAACAAAAACTAGCGAACGAATACTCAGTCAAAATCAAAGACACCTCCAGTGACGTCCTGCAAAAATCACTCGAAAAAGCAGAACGATACAATAACGACCTCGCCTCCGGCCTGATCCTGGACCCCTTCATCGACGACGTGGCCCCAGACTCGCCCGACTACCGCGAATACCTCAAAGAACTAAACACCGAAAAAGTAATGGGCCAAGTGCGCGTCCCATCCGCACAAATTAATCTGCCCATCTACCACGGTACCGAACCACACACCCTCGAAATGGGTGTCGGTCACCTCTACGGCTCCTCACTTCCAATTGGCGGTAAAAATACCCACGCCGTTCTTACCGGACACACCGGTCTACCAAACGCCACCCTCTTCGACAACCTCACCAAGGTAAAAGAAGGCGACGCCATCTACATGAACGTGTCAGGCCGCGACATGAAATACGTGGTCAACAATATTCGCGTCGTCCTACCAACCCAAACCAAGAGCCTTAAACCAGTCGACGGCAAAGACCTCCTCACACTCATTACCTGTACCCCATACGGTGTTAACTCACACCGCCTCCTAGTCACCGGTGAACGTGCCCCACTCGACCCCGTAGAAGCCCAAAGCGTCGAAAAACAAGCCGAAATCGTAGCCCCATGGGACTGGTGGATGATCGTCCTCCTCGTCGGCGCAGTCGTAGCCGGCCTCATCATCTTCGGCCTACTTATCCGCCTATTCTTCCTCAACCGTCGCCGACGCAAAGAAGAAGAAGCTGAAAAAGCTGCCCTCGCAGCCAACCCGGCACTCGCACTCGCCGCTGTGCCAAGTGAAAACGAAAACGATTCAGCACAGCAGCCAAGTGCTACCACTTCAGCAGGCGTCACCGGCCTAGGCCAAGAAACCCAAGCGCCACAAGTACCATCGCGCACCTCCATCTTCGCCCCAGTGCACCCCAGCTCCGTCACCCCAGAAGGCTTGGCACAAGCTGCGCAAAGCCCAGGACTCGGAACCTCTACCGCGGCCACCGAAACCATCGCCCTCGACAAACTCGCCGAAGGCAAAGCAAACGCACAAAATGCAGCCGCAGCCGAAACAGATCTTGCTGCCTTCGCCACCGACGCAGCCGCAGAACAAGCTCAGCCAGCTGCACCAAGCCCTGAAGCAGGGCAGCCTGCAGGCAAGCAAGACACGGCCATCGAAGCAAGCGCTCCAAACATGGACGCAAACACCACGGAAGCAAGCACCACCGCTGCCGCCGAAGCAGCCGTTGCCACCGAGCCAAGCACCGAAACCAGTGCCGCCGGAATCGCCCTCGGCAGTCAACTCGCCGCCACCGAAACCACCGGCAGCATCCGACGCACCCGACTACACGAAACTACCGACCCAACCATCACCGGTAACATTCGTCGTCAACCACTCGGAACCACTGTCCCAGCCGCAACCACCGCCGCCAGCCTGGCTGAAAGCAAAACCTCAGAAGCAGCCGCAGGGCTCGCCGGTGCGGCAGGACTTGGCTACACCACCGACCTACTCGCCCAGCGAGAAGAAAACGAACCAAAGCGCTACAACGCCAACCCATACGAAGACGACACCATCGTTCGCTCCGAAACAGCCCAGGCTGACAGCCTAAGCAAGGACGAGGCCACCAGCGATCAAGCTGAAAACCTCGACAATGCCAACGTTGCAGACAGTCAAACTGCGGAAACTCAAGCCGGGCAAACTACTGCGAGCGACAGTGAGTCTCAGCAAGAATACAGCTACGAGACCCAAGCAACTGTAAGCCAAGAAGGCCAGACTGCATACGACCAGGCCGCTTACGATCAGGCTGGTTATCAGCAGGGTGAGTACTCTGAGGCTGATTATGCTGCTGCTGGTTACGATCAGTATGCCTATGCTGAAGGTGATTACCAGCAGGGTGAGTACGCGGTTGAAGGTTACGACCAGGCCGGCTACGATCAGGCCGCTTACGATCAGGCTGGTTATCAGCAGGGTGAGTACTCTGAGGCTGATTATGCTGCTGCTGGTTACGATCAGTATGCCTATGCTGAAGGTGATTACCAGCAGGGTGAGTACGCGGTTGAAGGTTACGACCAGGCCGGCTACGATCAGGCCGCTTACGATCAGGCTGGTTATCAGCAGGGTGAATACACCGCAGCTGAATACGCGGCCGCAGGCTATGACCAAAACACCTATGTTGAAGGTGACTACCAGCAGGGCGAATACGCGGTTGAAGGCTACGACCAGACCGCTTACGACCAGGCCGCCTATGATCAGACTGGTTATGACCAAGCTGCCTATGATCAGGCTGGCTACCAGCAAGGTGAATACACCGCAGCTGAATACGCGGCCGCAGGCTATGACCAAAACACCTATGCTGAAGGTGACTACCAGCAGGGCGAATACGCGGTTGAAGGCTACGACCAGGCCGCCTACGACCAAGCTGGTTATGATCAGGCTCAATACCAGTCTGCAGAAGCAACTACCGAAACTGCCACCGATGCCTCGCAATACCAGACAGCTGAAGTTGGAAACGACACCGCTACTGGAACTGAAACTGCGAACCAAACCGAAAGTGCAGAAGAATACGATCGTTCTTCCTTCTTCGGTAGTAGCTACACTAGCCAAACTACCGGTGCCGAAAGCACCGAGGCAAACGTGCCTACAGGTACGGCTCCCATTACAAGCACAGAAGAAGGCACCGCCGCCGCAGTGGCAGCTAGCGGTTTAGGAGTTGCCTCCGCTGCTAAGCGCACTGACGATCCAGCCCCGATCCCAACCTCCAAGCCAACCGAGGACACCGCATACTCGCGCTTCGTCGCCGCTACCCAGGCAATCTCGCGTTACCACTCGGCAATGCAAGAATCCGCCCTCGACGAAGCCGAAGCACAGTACCTCGAAGCAGAAGGCACCCGCACAGACTCCATTGAAAAGGTCAACACCTCGACCCACATGGTGGATCTACTCGGTGAATCCGAAAACCAAAGCGCTAAACCACGCGAAGCAGACACTCGTGAAACCGGGGCTAATGCAACCCATGGCAGACAGTCGGCAACCCCAACTGCTGCCCCACAAGCAACCCCAGCCGCGACCACCCCAGCTGCACCTGCCGCCACCAGCTACTCGGGCTACAGCAGTGACATCCCGGCAGAAAGCCCACTCGGATCATGGCGTCAACGGCACCCCATTGCCCAAAGCATGACCCCAGCCCAGCCGGAACCAAAGCCAGAGCCCAAGCCAGCAAACCCATTTGCGGACACCGAGCTACCCGAATACACCTACGTGCCATGGCACGTACGCCAAGCTCAAAAAGCTGCCGCCGAGGCCGAAGCAGCCGTCCAAGCACAAGCCGAGGCCGCTGCCACCACCGAAAGCGCACCAGCAACCCCAAGCGTAGCCAGCTCGCAACCAGCAGCAGAAACCCCTGCTACCCCAACCCCAACCACGGGCCAAGGTCGAGCAGAA
The DNA here is from genome assembly GCF_001856685.1 of Boudabousia tangfeifanii. GTDB lineage: Bacteria > Actinomycetota > Actinomycetes > Actinomycetales > Actinomycetaceae > Boudabousia > Boudabousia tangfeifanii. The sequence goes on along the minus strand of NZ_CP017812.1, from coordinate 2,170,748 downwards.
ACCACTGCCAGCAGCCCAACGGCACCACGCAGCTACAACCGCTACGGCTCAGTCGGCACCTTCTCGTCCCGCTACGGCAGTGGCCCCTCGCCATTCGCCGCCGCTGCCAGCTACGAGCCAACCACCGGCGCCGAACTAGCCCAGCCACGCACCAGCAGTGCATCAAGCGACAGCCAAGCACCAGCCGCAACCTCGGCAATGCCAGCTCAAAGCGAAGCACCAGCAGCGCCAACGGCACCAGAACCCACGCCAGCAGCGCCAGCACCAGAAGCAGCGTCACGCGTGCGCACCGCCTGGCCAACCGGCCTCTCAATGCCATCGGCTAGCACCACCGCTCAAACCACCGGGGAAACGACCTCGGCCAGCGAAAGCGCCCCAAGTGCCGCCAACGCCTACGGGATCAACCGCAACCCAGAGCAAAGTGCAGACAGCCAGCCAGTCGAAGAAACTGAAAGTACCCAACCAAGTAGCAACACCCCGCCACCATACGTGCGTACCTTCAGCGTTCCCGCCCCACCAAAGCGGCCTGGAATCCCAGACGACCTCGGCGCAAACCAATAGACGCCAAACACCGCTAGCTAGCCTCTAGCTAGCGGTGAACAGGGCAGCGCCCAACAATCCAGACAGCCCCAACCGCGCTAGACTGAGGGTATGGAAAATGACTCGCGCACCCCAATGTCACAGCCGCCTGTAGCGGAAAAACGACCAGAAAACCGCACCCACCACGGTCACGCCTTCGTTGACCCGTGGGAATGGCTCAGAGACAAAGAAAACCCCGAAGTCATCTCCCTGATCGAAGCAGAAAACCAGTGGACCGAACAAAACCTCGCTGCCACCAAAACCCTGCAAGACACCCTCGTTGACGAATACCGGGCACACACCAAGCTAGACGACACCTCAGTACCCACCCGAATCGGAAACTGGTGGTACTACGCCGTCGTCCAAACCGGCAAAGACTACCCCATCTACCTGCGCACCCCAGCGGACCAAGAAAACTACTACCAAGAGCCCCCAAAGGTCAACCCAGACAACCCCACAGAGTTGCCTGACGGGACTCAAGCCCACCTACTAGTAGACGTCAACGCCCTCGCCCAAGGGGAAAGCTTCACCAGCACCACCAACCACGAAATTTCCCCCGACGCCCGCTACTACACCTACGCCGTCGACCACTCCGGCGACGAACGCTTTACCCAATACGTGCTCGACACCGTCAGTGGACAAATCGTCGACCAAATCGAAAACGTAGTCTACGGCGTCGCCTGGTCCGCCTCCTCAAACTGCCTCTACTACGTTCGCGCCGACGAAGCCTGGCGCTCACACCAAGTCTGGCTACACCGCCTCGGCCAGCCCGCCGAAACCGACGAACTCATCTACCAAGAAGACGACGAAACCTTCAACGTCGGCATCGAAGCCTCCCGTGACGGCAACTGGATCATAATGGTCGCCGGAGCTACCAACACCAGCGAAACCTGGCTAATCGACGCCCACGCCCAAGGTGGCACCGCCCCAGCTAGGCCCACCTCTGTAGCAGGACGACACAAAGGAGTCGAATACCAAGTCGAACCAGCCGGAGATCACCTGCTAATCGTCCACAACCTCAACGAAATTGAAGGCGAACTTGCCTGGGCCCCACTCCCAGCACCCGGCGTCACCGGCAGCCCCAGCGCCTGGCAAAGCCTACTAAAACCAGTAGAAGGTCAACGCTTCCTCTCCATTAGCGCCTGCGCCACCCACGCCACCCTAGAACTACGCTCCAACGCCAGTGCCGCCGGCCTCTACCTGCTACCCGACCCAGAACACAAATGGGTAGTCGAAGGCCAACTCACCGCACCAGGAGTAGCCGAGGATGCCCCCCTGACCGTCTACCCACAACCAGGCGGATGGTGGTGGAACCCGCTCCTACGCTACGCCGTCACCAGCCTAAAAACTGCGCCCACCATCCTCGAAATTGATCCCACCGACGCCAAAAACATCATGGTGCGCAAAACCACCGAAACCCCAGGTTTCAACCCCGACGACTACCTCGAAGAACGACAGTGGGCCACCGCCGAAGACGGCACCAAAATCCCACTCACCGTCATCCGTCGCGTCGACCTCGACCAACAAGCACCCGGCGCCGGCGTCATCTACGGCTACGGCTCCTACGAAATCAGCATCGACCCCACCTTCTCCAGCCACATCCAATCGCTGCTAGACCGCGGCGTCACCTACGCCATCGCCCACCCACGCGGCGGCGGCGAACAAGGACGAGCTTGGTACGAACACGGTCGCATGGAATTCAAGCGCAACACCTTCACCGACTTCATTGCCTGTGCCCAACACCTGATCACCTCCGGGCAAGTCGCCGCAAACCGCCTCGCCGCCCTCGGCGGGTCAGCCGGTGGACTCCTCATGGGTGCCGTCGCTAACCTTGCGCCACAAACCTTCCGAGCCATCGCTGCTATGGTTCCATTTGTTGACGCTCTGAACACCATCTTGCGCCCAGAACTGCCCCTAACCGTAGGGGAGTGGGACGAATGGGGTAACCCGCTCGAAAACGCTGACGTCTACCAGTACATGCGCTCATACAGTCCCTACGAGAACGTTGCCGAGGGCGTGCAATACCCCGCTATCCTCGCCACCACCTCACTGAACGACACCCGCGTGTTCTACGTCGAACCACTCAAATGGATCCAACGACTACGCGAAGCCACCACCAACAATCCCACCGAGCGCCCGCTGCTCTACCACTGCGAAATGGTCGCCGGCCACGCCGGCAAGAGTGGCCGTGAAGGACGCTGGGAAGAATACGCCCAAGTATTCAGCTTCCTCCTCGGACAAATCGAAGCCACCGAACTAACCGTCACCCCCAACGAAAACTAAACCGCCAACCCAAACCAAAGGAAACACCATGAAAACCAACCAAGCAGGCATCGCCCTCGAAGTTTGCGTTGACGACCTAGCCGGCGCCTACGCCGCCGCAGACGCCGGAGCCAACCGCATCGAATACTGTGAAGACCTCAACGTCGGCGGCACCACCCCCGCCCTTGCTGAAGTCGCCCTACTCTCGCGCACCCTCGTGAACGCAGACCTACAAATCATGGTGCGACCACGCGGCGGAGATTTCGTCCACTCCCAACGCGAAATCGACCTAATCTGCACCGAAATTGAGGCCTTCAGACACCTCACACCAACCCACGACATCCAAATCGGATTCGTTTTCGGCACCCTCAACCCAGACCTGACCGTCAATGCCGCCGCCTGCAAACAAATCCGGGAAGCAGCCGGCGATCGCCTCCTCACCTTCCACCGAGCCATCGACTCCGTCCCCAACTGGGAAGAAGCAATCGACGCCCTCGGAGAAGCCGGAGTCAACCTCATCCTCACCACCGGCAAAGGCGTAGCCCCCGCCGATGAAGGCCAAGGCTACTCCACCGAAGGCATGATCAAACTAGCTCAGCGCGGTGAAAAATACGGCCTCGGCGTCCTCGCCTCAGGCGGACTACGCCCCGAAAAATGGGACGGCGGGCTCCTCGAAGCTGGCTTCACCCAATACCATCTACGAGCCCCCTGGACCCCAGAAGAAAACGGCAAACAAAACTCCTACGGCAGTCCCATGCGCGAAACCAGCCACGGATGGACCACTACCAACCCAGAAATCGTCGCTGGATTCGCAGGCAAACTAGCTGGCTAAAGACAACGCGCCAGAGCGCAGATTAAAGAGATTAAAGCTTGATCGCGCTGTCACCAAAACCCGTAGCACCTAAAGTGCCACCACCAAACCCGCACAGTAAAAGGACCACATGAGCACCAGCATCCTCTGGTTTCGTCGAGACCTGCGCACGGGCGACCACCCCGCCCTCGCCGCCGCCGCAACCTGGGCCCAACACGGCAGCACCCCAAACGGTCAAAACGAACAAGCCGAAGTGCTACCCGTTTTTATCTTCGACCCCGCGCAATGTCACCTGCACGGACGCTGGCGCTACCACGCCCTCATCAACGGCCTACAAGAACTCAACCGGACACTAGATGGGCGCCTTTTGGTCCTCTGGGAAGACCCCGTCACCGCCATCAGCCGGCTCGCCAAAACTATCGGAGCCAACTCGGTCCACGTCACCGACGACTACACCCCATACGCGCAAGACCTCTATGAGCGGGTCGAGGACGCCCTCGACCAACAAAACCTGCCCCTCGTGCGCACGGGCGACCCCTACCTGATTCCACCCGGAACCATCACCACCCAAGACGGTGGCAACTACAAAGTCTTCACCGCCTTCTCCAAACGCTGGTTCGCCCTACCACACCCAGGCCCCATGCCCACCAAGGTTCGAAACGGCAAAATAGAAGCAAAAATTGGCAGATCTATCGCCAAAACCGTCGATATAGACCAGGTCCCGGCAGGAGGGTTAAAAGTAACTGCGATCCTCAAAGACCCTAGCGAAATCAGCGGCTTCGAATCGCAAACAGTCAACCTAGACAAGTGCACTGGGGCTGTGCCCGAAGTGTGGACCACCCACATCGGAGAAAAACAAGCCAAAGTGCGACTCGAAGAATTTCTCACCGGTCCCGCCGGAGTCAACTACGATACCGACCGCGACCGGATGGATCGAGACGGCACCAGTCGCCTTTCCACCCAGCTCGCTTACGGCACCATCCACCCACGCACCATCCTCGCTGAACTAGCGCAAGCGGACCTACCCGAAAAAGCCAGCGAACGATACGCCACCGAAATTGCATGGCGAGAGTTCTACGGTGACTTCCTATACTGTCAGCCAGACTCCGCCTGGGAAAACGTTAACCCCGGCTTCGCCCGCTTCGACTGGGATGATGACCAAGAAAAATTCGAAAAATGGTGCCAAGGCCAAACCGGATACCCAGTCGTAGACGCTGCCATGCACCAGCTCGTCGAAAGCGGTTGGATGCACAACCGAGCCCGCATGGTCGTCGCCTCCTTCCTGACCAAACACCTCCTACTGCCCTGGCAATGGGGAGCCAAATTCTTCCTCCACCACCTAGTGGACGCCGAATTTGCCTCCAACCAACACGGCTGGCAATGGACCGCCGGTACCGGCACCGACGCCTCACCCTACTTCCGGGTCTTCAACCCCTACCTGCAAGGCGCCAAATTCGACCCTGAAGCCATCTACATTCGTGCCTGGAATCCAGCCCTGCAAAGCCTGCTAGAACGAAGCGAAAACGAAAGCGAAAGCAAAACCCTACCCGGGCTAGAAATACCAGAAAATAAGCCCCACAAAGTTGCCTACCCGAGGCCGCTCAAAGCTGGAAAAACCATCTGGCTCAAAGAACTTGACGCCAAAACAGCCAAAAAACTACACGAAAAACCAGGGCAGGCAGACTACCCAGAACCCATCGTTGACCACAAAACCGCCCGCGAAGAAGCACTCCGCCGCTACCACGCCAGAAACGACTAGGCGACGATTGGCAGTTCGCCCGTAGGTGCAGTAGGTGCTACTGCAGAAAACAGGCTGATAAAAAACGAGAAGCGCCACCGGGCAGTTGACGTGCCGGTGTGACAGGTGGAACGCCAAGCAAATGCCAAAAGCGCCACCGGTCTGGAATCAAAACATTAAAAAAGGTGGGAGCCAGAAAACTGACTCCCACCCAAAGACAAAAAGCTAACTAGCTAGCCTGCTTACGACCACGGCGCCAAACCACAATCAAAGCCACAATCGCCACTAGCAACAAGACGAACAACCAGTTTGGAACAGCCGTGAAAGCAGCCGACAAGCTACTCTCCAGCTCCACCTGGGTGTCAGCAGTCATCAACGAAGGCAAATGGTTCGAACCGCCGGTGAAAGCCAAAAGCAAACCAAGGATCACGAACAAAATGCCTGAGAAGAACGCGCCGCGGGTAGTCCAACGACCCAAAACCTTCATTGGAGTCGGCTTCAACCAACCCGGATGAGTCGACTGCAAGTAGTCCCAAATAAAGGCCAAAATAACCACCGGGGTAGCCATGCCCAAACCATAGAAGAGCATCATAAAGCCGCCCCGGACTGGGCTACCACCCAAACCGGCCAAAGCCAACATAGCGCCCAAAATTGGACCAGAACAACCCACGCCAGCGAGCGCATAACCAGCACCCAAACCGAAAGTGGCCAAAGGATTCGCACCCTGCGAGGTGGCCTTAATCGCATTCATCCCACTGTTATCAGCGGCCGGCTTTGCTGCCGGAGCATTAGCTGACAAGCGAGCAGCACTAACGCCACCAGCCTTCGCCTCGCCAGGATGAGAAGCAACCGCCAAGCCGCCCTCGGCAGGCAAAGAAGCCGCCCGAGCCGACTGACCCAAAGTCACACCCTTAGCCGCCCCAGCGCCCACAGTACCAACCGAAGCACCCGGCTTAGCCTTCCGCGAGAAATGAGGGAACGGTAAACTAAAAGCCTGCCAAATACCCAAAACGGCGATCAGCAAACCCAACACCAAAGAAATCCGAGACTGGTAGGTGCGCAACAAAGAACCCAAAGAACCAGCCAAGAACCCCAAAGGAGCCAAAGCCACCAAAATACCCAGCGTGAAAATGCCAGTCTTGGCCAACAAATCACGACGAGAAGCCGTCGCAAAAGCAAAGAAACCAGGCAACATCAAAGCCGCACAAGGGGCAAAAAGGGTCAACCAGCCGCCAAAATAGGCGCCCGCAAACGTCAAATCCAAAACTAAACCTGCTTTGTTAGAAAAAGAAACGAAACGAACAGAAAACTAGGCAACTACTACTTCTTAGCAGCAGCCAAGCGATCATTAATCGTGTTCAAGAAGAAATCAGTCGGGTAAGCGCCACCGATGAAAGCATCGCCCACCACGAAAGCTGGGGTGCCACCAATGCCGATACGCTGAGCTTCCTGAGTCTCCGCATCAACTGCCTGCTTCAGAGTTGGATCCTTGTAATCCTTCTCAAACTGGGCCATATCTGGCACGCCAGCCTTCTGGGCAATCTGCTTGACCAAATCGTCAGTGTAATCAGGGTGGCCATGGCCAGCCTCTTCATAAGCAGTACGCACGAAATCCCAGAACTTACCCTGCTTAGCGGCAGCACGCGAACCAATCGCAGCCAAATCAGAGTGGTGAGGCTGGGTGAAGATAGAAAGATCGCGCCATTCGATACGGATCTTTCCTTCCTCAGCCAACTTCTTAATCTCTGGGAAGGAAGTCAATTCGAAACGAGTACACATGGGGCAAGCAAAGTCTTCCCACATAGTCATCACAACTGGGGCATCAACTGGGCCCAAAGCGCGAGGATCATTAGCCTCACGACGAGGCAAACCCTTCACAAATTCCAAAGTCTTAGGATCAGTAATCGGCTCGGCCTTAGTAGGCTGCTGAGCCTGATCAGCGCTCTTACCATCCTGGGCTGGAGCCGAAGCTTCCACCGTGGCAGGAGCATTAGTGGCCGAACGAGCGCCCACTGACTTGCCCATCATAAAAGAAACCACAGCAACCAAAACCAAAACAAGGGCAACCAATAGCGGCACTAGCCACTTTGGGTTACCTCCGGTCGCAGTCTGGTCAGCAGTCTTCAGGGCAGGACCCTGGGAAACATTACGTTTTGCGGCCATTAATCCAACTTTCGAATCAAGAATCAACAAACGGGTAGAAAAACCCGAGGATATACGGTTTAAGTCTAACGGGCGGGGCAGAAAGTCCCAACCGGGTTTCGCCCACGGCGTGGGCGGGAATAAAGCGGGAATAAAACTGAAAGAAGTGAATAACTCTTAAAAAGCAAGGAAAATTATTGGCAGGAAGAACCCAAAAGCCACCGCCAACAAACAAAGCAGAGGCATCAAATAAACGTAGCGCAAAGCGAGCGAACGTTCACCCATCGACCAAGCCTTCACCACATCCACCATGGCGGTGGAAAAAGTCGTATAACCAGACAGGAACGAAAGCAACATTAGCTTTATCGTCATCGGCATCAACGGAAATCCTAAAACCAACCCAGCTAAAAATGAGCCAATCAGATTGACCCCAAGCGTGCCATGACCCACCGGGCCGAGCAACTGATTGCGCTGACGAGCACGCTGCTCAATGCCAGCAGAATGATAATGACGAGCAATCGCCCCAAAACCACCAAAGATCGCAGTAATCAACAAAACCTTAAGCATGCTTGGTCCTCCTGGCTCCCAGCTTCCAACCAGCCGCCGCCGCGGCCAAGCCCAAAGCCAAAATAATCGCCGCCCACAGCAGGGACCAAGCCATTACTTCCCAGCCCACCAAATAACTATTGACCGGAAGCAACATCAAAGAACCATAAGTGGTAAACGCCCCGCACATGCCCGTGCCAAACAACAACTTCGCCGAACTACTTACTTCTCGGCCCGAAAGCCAACCCAAAATGAAAGCGCCAATCACATTCACCAGAAACAACATCCAGGTAGATGGCACGCTAATGCCCAAAGCCGGAGCCCAAGAAATTGACACCAAATCCGTCAAGTAACGCAACGTTGAACCTAAGAAACCACCAAGGAAAATTAGCAACCAATCTGGCCAGCTAGCCGAAGCAGCCCACCTAGCTCGCTCGGGAGTTACCCCACCGCCCTCGGCCTGCGGGGCAGGCTTAGCAGTCGGATCTATCGAACTCATAAAGTGCCTCGTTTCTGTAAGAATTTAAGAGCCAGCCAACCCAAAGGTAAACGTGCCCAGAAAGTTACCAGACGGAACAACAAGGCGGTAGAAACTGCCACCGAGGCCGGAATCCCCGCAGCACGCAAACCTAAACTCAAAGCTGCTTCCACCGGGCCAACCCCACCAGGAGTGGGAATCAAAGCGCCCGCCGAATTAGAAACCAAATAAGTGATAGCCAACAATGCCGGATCCAAACTGTAGCCAAAAGCAGCCAAAGCCGAACCGAAAGAAGCTACCGCTGCCACGGTAATCAACACTGAACCGAAAACCCCGTAAGCTACCCGGCCAGGATGAGAACCCAACCAAAGAAGACGCGGCCAAATCTGCTCCCAAGTTGGCTTAATTTTTTCCCACAACCAGCCTCGCACCGGACCAATAAAGGTCAGACCCAAAAGCGCAATCAGGATCAGGCCGCCACCCCACAGCACATTCGCCGAAGGCATCACCAGAGCACCCTGCTGACCCGTCAACAAAGTCACCAAAACTAGGAGCACAATCGTCACCACGAACTGCTCCACCTGAATCAGGGCAACCGTCGCCACAGCCACCCGAGTTGGCACCTTTTTACGCGACAAGAAACGAAGATTCAGTGCCGCCGGACCAATCCCCGCAGGTGCTACCAAGGCCACCACGGAACCGGCCACCTGCACCAAAGTGCTCTCACCTAAACCAAGTTTTTCGGGAACAAAAGCTTGCAAGGGGATGGCCGAGCCAATAAACATTAGTAAGGAGAAACCAAAAGCTGCTAACAGCCACCAAGGATTCGCCCCGGTCATGGCCGCCGCGACTTGGTCGAAACTGAGAGAGCCAAAAACGACCACCACTACCACTAGCGCCAAAATGGTAGAAAGTACCGTCTTGGGGGAGTAAGAACGCAACTCGACCTGTGCCGTATCGTCCAACTCGTCCTCGGAAGATAAACACTTCTGTAGCTGCGGCAAAATCCCCGCCGCCTTCGCTTCGGCTCGCAACGACTTCGAAAGTGCCACCGGCTGCAACACCTTCTCCACCCGAGTCAAAAGTTGCTTGCCGAGGACGGACTCGGCAAGACTCACCGCGCGAGGGGCGCCAACTTTCAAAGCCTGCAAAGTCAACATTTGCGCCAGATCGACCAACTGGCCAAGCTCATTGGCGGAAGTCTCGGCATCGCGCCAAACCCCCAAGCGAGCCTGACCTGATGGGTTAAAAGCCAAAGCCTGCGCATCAATCCCGTGATGGGCCAAACCCACCCGGTGAGCTCGCAAAAGCTGCTCCCACGCATCCAACAACATGGCATCAGAAAAATCTTCGGAAGGGATCTGCGACCAAGGACGCAAAGACTCAGTCACTTGCGAAAGCACCACCAAAGAGTCCTCGGTTTGACTGATAGCCGTGAACTCGCACATGCCGACCTGAGCTTTAGCTGCCAACATTTGCGCTAAAGCTCCACGCTCAAGAGCACCGCGTACCGAAGTTGCCGAAGCACGATCCAAACCGCGGAAACGCAAATCTTTCAAAAAATCCAACAGCAAAGTCCAAAGCCGCTGCAAAGGATCGAGCACGGTCAAAGAATAAGTGCGGCCAGAAGCATCCCAAACAAAATAGTTACGGCCAGTGCGGCCAGTTAAAGAAACGGGCGGCATTTGGGCGGCCAACTGTAACAGGTGAGTGGGGTTCGCAACTTCTTTCAAATCAGGATTGACCCGCACCAAAGTGGGACGCAGAATCTGCCTAGGATCTAGGAAATCAGGGTCAGCAAGCAAAGTCTCTGCTTGATGAGAAATCATTTTAGCTAGGGAGGACTCGTGCGATTGGGCTGGGGTGGTAACCAAATAAACTTCCCAATCAAAAGGGGCGCTCAATCGTTTACGACCCCACGGGCATTTCCAAGTTTTCAACCAATTTCTAACCACTCTGGAACTGCCAGAGTAGTTTACCAAGTTGACCTTGGGAGCGAAAGAGTGCTCTTTCTCAGGAGAAAAATTAGGGGCAGAGCGCACGACGCGCACGGGATTAATGCCGGCACGGACAATTGCCTCCACCAAGTCGACACCAGAAGCTTGAGCGGTATCGGCGCCCACCAAAAAGCGAGTCAACCGTGCCGAAAGATGTCCCAAAACGAAAGACAAAATGGCTCCCGGGAAGCCCATGACGCCACTTAAAACGGGGAACAAACCAGCCACGGCTAAACCGAGCCAAGACCAGCGCTCAAGACGACCCGAAATACGACCACTTAAGGCCGCCAAAAAAGCCACCAGAGCCGCCACCACAAAGTTCACCGGAACTTGCGCCTCACCCAAACGGGTAAATACCAACGCAGACCAAGAAGCCGGAGCAATCAACGGCAAAAGTTCAGTAAACACCCCCACCAGCACAATGCCAAAAACGAGGGCGGCAGCGCCCTCGGCCAGCAAAGACCAACGACGACGCCAAACCAAAGGCACCATCAGCAACAAGGTGACCAAGAGGAATACCAGAGTCTCGATGAGGACTGAAGGAAAAGCTAGCTTAGGACTACTATCTGGCAGAGAGGCAAAGAAGGCTTCGCGAGCCATCGTAGCGGCCGACCCATCACCCCAACGAGCCGCCCATAAAACCAAAAAAATCCCCACCACATCAAGTGCCGACCACCAAAGATTATCGGGACGATGAACCGGGGACAGGGGAGCGTCTACCACCAACACAGGGTTGGATGGAGCCAAAAGGGGCAACAACTCGGGTTGCTCCACGGGAGAATCGGCTCGGCTCATACAGACCAGTTTAGGCTAGATTAAATGCCGCCTCCCACATTTTCCGCGTTTAAGCTCTAAATGACAGGTATTTTCGCTAAAGTAGAGGCGATGATAAACCAGATTTTCACCGCATGGACGACCCTTGCTCCCAACCTCATGCCCGGGAGCTTTTTCGGCGACATTGTTTACTACTTCCGCAATGTTGACGAAATGCTGATCGCCCTCGGCCCGTGGGTATTAGCCATCACCTGCCTGATCGTCTTCATCGAATCGGGTGTGCTTTTCCCCTTCCTGCCTGGCGACTCTCTGATTTTCACCGCCGGTCTACTACACTCGCAGCTGGGACTAAACCTTTGGCTGTTGATGTTCCTCATCTTCCTCTCCGCTTTTTGTGGAGACCAAGTAGGTTACTTCCTCGGCTACAAATTTGGGCGCAGACTCTTCTCGCCAGACGCTAAAATCCTCAAAACGGAATACCTAGAAGCTGCCGAAGGATTCTTTGAAAAGCACGGCGGGCCAGCGCTAATCCTTGCGCGTTTCGTCCCCCTCGTGCGCACCTATGTGCCACTAGCGGCAGGCATTGCCGGTTACAAGTACACCCACTTCCTCCGCTGGGATATCACCGGTGCCTTCCTTTGGGGCATGGGTGTCACCTTCCTCGGCTCGCAACTGGGATCAATCACCTTCATTCGTGAAAACGTGGACATCCTCGCCATCATCATCGTGCTGATTTCGATCCTGCCACTCTTGATTAAAGCCACCCCCGTCTTTACCCAAAAGTTGAAAACATGGCGGCAAGAACGAGCAGCCAAAAAGCGCGTCAAATAAGCGACTACCCCTATCCGTTAGGGCGCTACCGTGGGGCCCGAAAAGTTGCGGCAGTAGCCCTAGTTATTGCGGCCATTAGCTACTGTGGTTGGCTTGCTGGCTGGATTTTTGACTGGCAAATCATGGCCAATAAGCAAGCCTTCATGTCCGAACTTTCGGCCCTCTCGCGTCCACACTCAGGAATTTTCCGGGTCCTCGACTTTCAAGCTGGTCTTAGCTCACTAGTGGCCGGATTTATCATCTGGTCCATTTCCCGCCGGGCAGTGCGGAGACGTGGCCTCGCCCTAATCTTTTTTGGGATTTTCACTATCCTCGACTGCCTGTTCCCTATGAGCTGCAGCCCCCAATTGGAGGTCGGTTGCAGCGCCACCCTTTTTGACCTTTCCCGACCCTTTACCGACACAGTTCACGAAATCACTTCCAGCTTGGCGCAAATCGCGATATTGTGGGCATTAGCAGTCACTGCTTGGGATCGAAAAGAACTCCCCGGGAGAAGGGCTGTGGCGCTAGTCGGCGTCGGGATCAATGCTGCCGTCGCTATTGCCGCCATCATCCCAAATGCTCCCGTCGGAGCCTGGCAACAGCCCGCCATTCTATTCTGGGCAGCGAACCTACTCTTGTGGGCCGGCCAAATCAGCGGGCCCGATTATCGAAGGGTGCAATGATGTCCACACCGATCGTGCTGGTAGGCGGTTTAACCGTACACCGCCCAGAATGGGAGCCAACTCTGCGCGCGATCGCCCAAATCTATGGGGTGAGCATCACCGATTTGCTTACCGAGGACGCTTACGGCCAAAAACTCAACACCGAGGAACAAAGCGGTCATAAACCCAGCGATCTTCCCCAAATCACCTTCGTGGAACGAGTTCCCCTCTGCGGCAAATGCATCCCGAAACCATGGCCGATCCCCGAAAAATGGCGCGGCGCAGTCATGGGACCTTGGGAAGCTGAACTGATGCACGTGCGTCGCCACGTCGAAGCAGCCGGCCAAGGCAAGCCAGTTATCCTTGTGGGACATTCTGTAGGCGCGATACTGGTCGAAGGATTGGCACGACTTCACCCTGAACTGGTGGCCCAACTAGTTTTGATTGACGGTTCTTCCCCAATCGGCCTAAATGGCAAGCCGCCGCGCAGTCCAGCCCAGTTCAAAACGGTTGGGCCCAGCCTCTTGGCTCGCTGGGCCACCCAGTTGCCACCGAAAGCGGCAATCGCCCTCGGCAAGATCGTAATGAAACGAGTTTGCCAGATTCGCGGGGAGGACCCCGAAACCATCCAAAAAGTTTTGCAATACTACCAGCACCCCAACGGCATGTGGCAGGCGCTAGGGGAGATTACCCAAGAACAATCATGGGTTTCGAAAGTACAAGACATGGTGTCGACCCATCCCCTTACCATGCCAGTCTGGGTGGTAGTTGCCCCCGGACGCACTCACCTTTCGAGTGCGTTACAACGCTGGTGGGTGGCGCTACAAAGTCGCCGAATGGCACTCAACCCCGGGAAAACCCACATTGTGCAGGTGATCAAATCAGATCATATGGTGATGTGGACCCGGGGTGAGCATTTAGGTTGGTTACTACACCGGCTAGTGCGGCTAACTAACTCGACGCAATCGTAGTGCGTTCAAAACTACCGCCACTGACGAGAAGGCCATGCAAGCCCCCGCAATCATTGGGTTCATTAAACCGCTGACTGCCAGTGGCAAAGCGATCAGGTTATAACCGAAAGCCCACGCCAGATTTTCCTTAATGTTGCGCAAGGTAGCGCGAGAAACTCGAATTGCAGCCGGGGCGGCCAATAAATCTGAACGCACCAAGGTAATGTCTGCAGCTTCGATCGCCACGTCGGTGCCCGAGCCCATGGCAAAACCAAGACCCTGGGTGCCCGCCTGGGCCAGAGCTGCCGCATCGTTTACGCCATCGCCGACCATCGCCACGGTCTTGCCTGCCTGCTGGAGCTTATTAACTTCCTCCTGCTTTTGGGCTGGAAGCACTCCAGCGATAACCTGGTCGATGCCCACTTGGGCAGCCACATGTTGGGCGGCCTGCAAGTTGTCGCCAGTGAGCAAAACCGGGGTAATGCCCTGATCCTTCAGCTCAGCAATCGCCTTTGCACTTGAAGGCTTCACCGTATCGGACAAGGCCACCGAAGCGAATTCGGTAACCTGGCTCAAAGCCGTCAAGACCTGGTCCGCAGAACGGGTCGGCAAGTTAGTCGCCAAATCGGACTCGCTGGCACCAGTAGCTTGAGAATCCTCCGTGCCGGTCACAGACTCACCCATAGGGGAGTTGTCCAAGTTGACGCTATCTGCCTTAGTCTGGCTATCCGAGGACGCCGCAGTGGATGAGTCGGAAACAGAAGTCAAAGTCGCGTCATAACCGGCCTGCTTCACTGCCTCCACCAGCGACTGCGGATCAGTGCCCTCAGGGGCCTCGATCATAGCCGATTCGGTTGCCAAGTTAACTTCCGCGCTAACCCCATCCAGTTTGCCCAACCGTCGTTCCACTCGGCGCACACAAGCCGCACAACTCATGCCACTAATGGCTAGCTGTACTGCCAGCTTTGCCGGCGGAGCCAGCTGCTGGGCAGTTTCTGCAGAAAGCTCCTCGGCAGTCTGCTGGCCATCGTCGACCGAAAGGGTCGAAGATTTTGAAACAGCCGTTAAGGACTGAGCAGCATCGCCGTTGGCTGCCTGGGTTGCCCCGCCCTCGGCAGACCAAAAATCGGGGGTTAAAGTGGCAGTCGCACCACGCAATAAAGTGGCGCCCTGCGAAAGGGTTAACTGTTCAAACTCTGGCAAAACCAGTTCCTGACCAGTTTCGTGATCAGTCCCAGCCAACTGTGCCACCCACTGAGGACGACCCACAATCACTACCTGTTGCTGATCATTTGGGTGCAAAGCAATCACGCCGCGACCCGGCACGTTCCAAAAACGCTTCGGAGTGCTAACTTCGACGCCATCAGCCTGAGCGGCAGCTACCACGGCTTTCGCCACCGGATGCTCAGAGCTACTTTCCGCGCTAGCTAGCAAACACCAAGCCTGCTTCTCATCTAGACCCGAGGCCGGGTCCAAACGCATCCCCTCAGCCATTACCGACAACTTACCAACCGTGATAGTGCCAGTTTTATCTAGCAACATGGTGTCAATCTGGCGGGTAGTTTCTAGCACCTGCGGGCCCTTCAGCAAAATTCCCATCTGGGCAGCACGTGACGAACCCACCAAAAGTGCCATCGGAGTAGCCAAACCCAACGCGCAAGGGCAAGCCACCACTAGCACCGAAACAGCGGCAGTAAAAGCCACATTTGAACCATAACCAGCAATCATCCAGCCGGCAAAAGTCAAAACACTCAAAGTTAGAACCGCCGGAACAAAAATGGATGCGACCTTGTCGGCCAAACGCTGCACCGGTGCTTTACCAGCCTGCGCTTTCGCCACCATCTGACCAATCTGAGCCAAAGTCGTATCCGCACCCACTCGGGTGGCCCGCACCTGCAAAACACCTTCGCCATTAATGGTGGCACCCGTAACCTGGTCGCCCGGAGCAACCTCCACCGGGACCGGCTCACCCGTCAGCAAAGACTCATCAATCGAAGAATAGCCGGCAAGGATCTGACCATCAGTGGCCAACTTTTCACCTGGACGAACCTTAAAAACATCGCCCACCTTCAAGTCGGCGGCAGGAATTACCGTTTCGACCTGCTGGCCTGAAGCGTCCTCGGTCAGCAAAGTAGCCTGCTTCGCACCCATATCGAGCAGCGCGCGCAAAGCCGAACCCGCAGTGCTCTTGGCGCGGGCCTCCGCCAGACGACCAATCAACAAGAAGGCCACCACCATGGTCGCCCCATCAAAATAAACATGCTGAGAGTCATTGCCGAACAACAGCACGAACCAAGACCAAAGCGAAGCTGCCAGCACGCCCATCGACACCAGCGTGTCCATGGTGAAAGAACCATAACGAAGCGCTTTAGCCGCACCCAGATGGAAGGGAGCTGCCGCCCACACCACCACCGGTAGCGACAAGAAAGCTACCACCCACTGCCAGTGCGAAAATTGCAGAGCCGGAATCATCGAAATCAAAGAAACCGGAATGCCGAAAACAAGGGCCACAATAATGCGAGCCTGAAAAGACTCAGCTGCTTTAGCCATCAAAAACTACTTTCCCCAAAACCCCACAAAGGGATCAAAACCAAAAAATAGGAATAAAGAAACTGCAGCCACCACGAGTGATAGCTGCAGTTTTCAACAAAACTTACTGGCCGAGGCCGAAAACGGACGCCTACTTACTTGCAGCCGCAACCGCAGCCACAGCCGCCCTCGCCCGAACCCTTTTCACCAGTGGCGTTCACATCAGACAAACGCATGGTTTCGCGACCTTCAGGAGCAATCCCAGCCACATCGTCACGACGGATCTCGTTGACGTCATAGCCGGCCTCATCCACAGCGGCGCGCAAAGCATCATCAGAAATTGGGGCGTTAATGTGCACGGTCACCAAAGAAACGCCCTCGGAACGCAAAATAACTTCCACATTGTTAACTTCAGGCAAAGCTTCCAACTCGGTGCGGACGTGAGAAACACAGTTGTTGCAGGTCATCCCTGGAACATCAAGCTCAACAGTACGATCAAAAGAACTCATCGCAAACCAACTTTCAAATAAAACTATCTTTATCTCTTTATACCGTTACCCAGCCAGAAGAACTAGTAGTTTCGCTGATGGCAACAGTCGGGAATAGGAACGGATCTTAGATTTTATTGCTAGCTCAAGGGATCGCGGGCAGTTTCCGTAGCGAACTGGTAAATCAACCCGCCGAGGACGAGCAGCACCCCGAAAACCCACAAGGCAGGCACTACTGCCGACAGGGAAATCTCGCCATGCAAAGCGGCTGGGCCCAACAAGAGGCCAACCAAAGCCGGACCAATAATCTTGGCAATCGCCCCAGTGCCATAACCCAAACCAAGGCCGCGACCACGCACCGGGGTAGGGAACTGCTCCGCCCCAAACAGGTTCACAATGCCAAAAGCACCGTCACCGAAAGCCAAAATCAAGACCAAACCCGCGTAGAACCAAGCGCCCTGGCCGTGTGCTCCCGCGGCTGCACGCATCGCCGAAATCGCACAAATGAAAGCGCCCAAACCACCCAAAAGACCATAAATCAGCATGGTGCGTTTACGACCAATGTAGTCACAAATCCAAGCAGAAAAAGCGCGCCCAGCAATATCGGCCACAGAAATCCACATAAACATGGTGCCCACCATTACGGTGGAATAGCCAAAGGCCTCACTTAATAACGACTGGCCCCATGACTGGACGGTGAAAACGCCCAAAATAAAGCAGAAAGAGCCAGTCGCGACCACTAGATAAGGTCGCCAATAGCCGCGGAAGAACTCACCCAAACTCAATACCGGATCAGGCTTGCTTGCCTGGGCCAAAGTTGAAATCTGTTTCCCCTCGGCATTTGCTGGCAGCGGAGCGAGCTTCGAGACCGGCAACTCCATGGCCCAAGCGTAGGCCTCCTGGGCTTCCCGCCCTCGGCCAGCAGCCAACAAGAAACGTGGAGACTCAGGCACCCGGGCAATCCAAAGCAACAAGAAAACCGGAATGATCCCCAAAGCAATCAAGCCACGCCAACCCAAAGAATCACTAAAGAAACGCTGCGCAGCCGCTCCCAAGAACAAGCCCGCAGGAATAAAAACGGAAACCAGGCCAGTGAACATGCCCCGCTTAGCTCGCGGCATGAACTCCTGAACATAAGGAATCGTGGTGATATTTAGAGCGGCCACCCCCGCACCCACTCCAATGCGAGAAAGTGCCAACATTTGCCAGCCACGCTCTGGGGTCAGCAAAGACAAGGCGGTAAAACCAACAAACGTGAGAACACAGTAGCTGAAAGTGCGTTTGCGACCGACCCGGTCAGCCACCATGCCGCCAAGCCAAGAACCCAAAACCGTACCGAAACCAGAACAAGTCAAAATGATGCCAGCTTCCAAACCGGTTAAATGCCACGGCTTAGTCAATAAAGCGACCACGAAACCGATCAAAAACAGGTCAAAGTACTCGGCGACGTTCGCGACCACACCCAAAGCGACCAGTTCCCACTGGCGTTTGGTCATTGGCCTGGTTTCAATTTGTTGCACCACATTCATGTCCACCAGATTAGCGGCAAAACTTACGCCAAGAGCCACTTTTTTAGCGAAAAACACCACAAGTGAATTAAGATTGGATGACTATAAACCTTGCGGTTAAAGCCGCAAAAACCATGACTTTAGAGCCAAACAAAGGCGGGAAAAGGAGGGGGAATGGCGCAAGAATTGTCCAGTGGGCAAGACCGCGGTTGGACCCCGTGGCCAAAAGAATCCCTTTCCCAGCGTACCCTACGATCCCTCACCGGACGCCTCGCTCACCTGCCCTACTATCAGGAAAAAGCTAAAGAGCTAAAACCACTGGGGAAAATCCTGTGCCGGCTTGGTGGCGCCGTGGTTGAATCAGCAGTCGCCAATATTCCCGATCCTTGGCAAAAGTTTGCCTCCCTGGGGGAAGACGCCGACCAGAAATGGAATCTGAACATTGAAGCCATGCAGGAGTTCTTCTTCGACCACCCTTGGCTTTACCAAACCGTCATGCACAATGTTTCCCGCACCGCCGGGCTAACCACCTGGGCACTGCGTGGCGTCCTCGACTTTATCGATGATCTACCCGTAGAGGTGTCACCTAGCCAATTGCGTCAACGTCGGCGGCTAGAAGCAGCTCTTCCGACCACCGGCTTCACCACTCTGATGGCGCTGGTGCTTTCGGGCGGGACCGCCCTCGGCTATTTCCGTGGCGGCAAAGTGCATGCCAGGCTGATCAACGACAATGGCAAAGCCTTGCCCGTCACTCAAATCCCGCCTTTTATTCGTGAAGCTGGCTGGGATGATGCTCAAGCTGCCGGCATTTGGGTGGATTTGAACAATCCCGACCACCCGCTGGGGAAACTAAATCAGCCACACTCGCCGCTTTTGGTGCGCGGCAAACTGGAATCCCCCTTGCCTCTCAAGTTCGAAATGCGACGTTTGAACGCCCCCACCAGTCTGGATCAAACTATCGCTGATCTCGATGATCTTTACTGGTCCTCAGGGGCCGGAATGGTCATGAAAATTATGGCGATTGGCGAGGGCGAAAACCTCCGCTGGTTAGCCATTGTCCCCGGCACGGACCACATGGCCATGATGTCCATGCCGAACCCCGCCGACACTGAGTCGAATGTGCGCGAAATGCTGGGCTTGCGTTCGGCAGCGCGGGCTGGCGTGGAGCTGGCGATTGTGCGGGCTATGTCGCATGCGGGCGTGAAACCACAAGACTGTAAGCAGCAAAAACTCATGTTGGTGGGGCACAGTCAAGGTGGCATTGTGGCCCATGCGCTGGCTGGTGACCAAGACGCCTTGATTAACGTTACTCATGCCCTAACCATCGGCTCGCCCTCGAGAAATCTGCCCCTGCCAAAGTCGCTGGTCAATATCAGCATCGAACACACCCAAGACATGATTCCTTGGATGGACGGGATGCTGGCCGACAACCTCGACGATCGCATTTTTGTGCGACGAAAATTGACCAAACCCAAGCGCAACCCGCTTTATTACGCACACTCTGCCGGTACTTACCTCGAAACCGTCAAGATTTTGCTAGCCGAGGTCGAGGCCGAAATTGCCGCCGCGCAAGCCAACCAAGTGCCCATCGGGCGAACCGCCAAAGCGGTCAAAGAGCTCAACCGGATGCTGCCAAAACCGGGGGAGAAAGTGGAAGTTTACTTCTATGAGATTGCGCAAGAGATTCTACTTCCGCAAAAGCCCGATACTTGCCCTATCGACCCACATAGTCCTAGTAAGTATCCTGAGGACGATTACCGCTTTGAAGCTTTCAGCCAGGTATTGGACCGAGCCGAATTTGACCCCTTACCTGACTGGGAAGAAGGGCTAAAACCAGTAGATCCCAACGCGCAGATTCGAAAAATTGTCAGCCTAACGGATACCCTAATTACCGCAAACCAAACCTCAGATCCCGAGCCAAAAAATAAAGGAAACTAAGCATGGTAAAACCACCACGACGCAGCTGGCTCGATGGGCTCAAGGCCATTGGGCAACAATTGCCTGTAAATAAGCCATATTCGAACCGCCCAAACGAAAAAGAAGTACCTGAGGTAAAAAATCCGTTACTGCTTGGTGCCCTCGGCCTCGGTTCAGCAGCCTGCGCTGGGGTTTACCGCATGATTGCGAAAAAACCGCAAGAAGTAAAGCCAAATGTGGAAAACGACGACTTAGCTAAGGCTATTGCGGGCCTAGAACCAGTTTCGAAAGCTCAAGTCAAACTCCAAAAAGCCATGGCTTCCAGACGGCTGTGGGTCCGTGCAGACCTGAACACCAGCCATGCTGGCACCGTGCAACAAGTAGGGCTTGAGGTGCTACGACTTGCTTGGGACTCGGCACTAGGGGGAGTATCGGCAGTCGACATGGAACTTAGTCTGCCCGATGGCCGCATCATCGACGGCACCGACCTCGGCTTCGAAAACGATATCGCCTACCCCCACGAACTTTTTGCCCGTTTTGGGCCTACTAGTGCCGACCCCGAGTGGAGGCCGTAGTGGCCCAAGGAAAACGCCATCCTTTCCGCACGCTATTAATAGCATTACTGCTCCTGGTTGGGGGCGGTTACCTGATCACCCATGGCGCACAAGTTCTAAACTATGGGGTTAACTTTTTCGAGCACGGATTAGTTACCATTAACCAGTGGCTTCACGGGGAAACCGATAATTCCCAAGCGTCCACCCCCGAAGAGACAAACGCGGCAAAACCGAGTGTGGAAAGCCCTGAAGTACCTGTAGAACCAAAGGAAAAAGAACTACGTATTGCGGTGGGTAGTGACCCCAGGGGTCCATTTCAACCCAGCAAAAAGTGGGGGAATGATCCCACCCAGAATCTCTATCGGGAAGGGAAAACCTACGTCACCAAGTTGGTTGGGCAAGTAAGTGCAGAAACCTCCCAGGACTTGAAAAACACCATCGTGCAGGCGCGCAAACCCCTTGAATTAATCATGGAAACCAAAGAGGAATGCCCGCCACTACCCAAAGTAAATCCCAATGATCTAAAAAATTTTATGACCGCCTGGAATCAGGTACGCAAACAAGTTGGGGTGGCTCCGCTCAAACTAATGCCAGACAATCACCCAGCCTGGGCTGACCTACAACAAGGTGCCTGGTCCATGGTCAAGGCCAATACTTTTTCGCATGGACTTTTGCCGGCAAAAGATTATCCTTGCCGGACCACGGGAGGAGCCAAAGCGACGGCCAAGGCAGACATTAGCCTCGAACGCTTCGGCGGTTGGAATACTAGCAAAAGTGAAATCCAAAAAATCATTAAAAAATACGCTATCTCCCCAGTCAACCACCTGCTATTCTATTTCCACGACACAGGCGATAATAACGAGGCCGTCGGTCACCGCATCTCCATGATGAACCCAGTCTTAAAAGAAACTGCCGTGGGAATCTTGGGAGAAAAATACCTTTACTACGAAAAAGCTAATGACGAGCATAAGTATGATGCTTGGGTTTATGGGCAAAAGATGGCTACGGCCGCCCTCGGTTTTAGCGAAGAAAGCCCAATAAAGGGACTCAAGCCGGAAGAAAAAGTCAAATACCGGCAAACCATTTGGGATCCTGAACGCTTTGCTAAAGCTCCCCAGAATTATCCATGGCCTTCCGCGGGGTATGTTCCCGCAATGTTCTTAACCGGCCAAGAGAACCAGCGCGACGCCCAAGGACAACAAGGAGTTTGGGGAGATGAGCGGTATTCCGACCAATTAAAGGAACCGGGACGCTGGTCTTTTACCACTCTAGTTGGCGAAAAAGACCTATTTAAGAACGCGCAGATTAAGGTCTATTGGCAAGATCGGTTTAACTCGCAGCGAGAAGAACTTAAGCTGCAAGGCCCGATTAACCCCAATGCTTCCCAAGCATTCTGGTATCCGACAGTCACCTTCAAACCATGGCCAGCTGATGACAATCGTCTGCGGGAAATGCCGAATGATCAGGTGCGGACTTTCTGGGTTGAGATTAAGACCGCCAACGGCCAACACCGCTGGGTCTACCCGGTAAAAGTTTTTAGACAGCTAGAAACTTTTAAGCCAGCAAAAGCGCAATGGGTTAAAAGCAGTCTTGAAAATGGTAAAGCTAAGCTCGCATTTACTATCGAAGGAACCGCAGGTACCGAGTTTACTTTTACTGTTTGGAACGAAAAGGCAAAAAAGTGGCAACCACTAGCGGGCGGAAAATGGGACGGTATCACCTGGGAAGTTGCTGAAGCATTAAATTTTGAGGTGCCCGAAGCAGCCTTGCCAAAAGGGTCGAAAGTTAGGCTCACTGCGCGTAATGACCTTGGCGGGCAGGTAGTTGAAACCGTGGTTGAATAGCTTTTCGAGTGTTGCGGCTATTTTGGGCCGAGGATCATTAGGGAGCAAAGCAGGCAGAAGTTGTGGCCCATCTGGACGCAAGATTTATTGTTGAGACCGCCCTCGAGAAGAATAACAAAAGTCGCGTGTTAGTGTGCTAGAGCATTATTTAAGTTAGTTTTGGTCGATAGTTGGAAAAAATTTAACTCAAATTAATTGCAACTTAGTGAACAATTTGGTGTTCCATGCCATAAAATGAGACCTATCCGACATCCCTACTAGAGAGGTTTGGACATGAAAGCTAAATTATTCGCGGTTACCGGCGCAGCGTTGGCTGTTTCGCTAACCACCTTAACTCCTTTAGCCAGCGCCGATGCTGGTGATGGGACGCAACCAGACAGCTTGGGATCCTCGGTCGAGGTCGCTTCCTACTCTGATGATGTGGAAGGACAAGTTGTTGACGGGCAAGATGCTGGCGAAGAAGCTGCCGAACTCGGTAGCGAGGAAAACGTCGAAGAATCTGAAGATGCCGAGGTGACAGTCGGTGATGAGCAAAGCGCTAACCCAGATGGCTTAGTGCTTGATGAAAACGTTCCTGATGCTGACTCGGCGGAAGCAAAGAATGCCCAAGCGGAACTTCAGGCAGAACCTTTCGATGCCCCAGCGGCTCCAGAGGTAAAGGCTGACGATAAGTTCGAGGCGATCGATTCCCAGACTTTGCCGACTGATCTTCCAGATCCATCCTTCCAAAAAGAAGCTGTCAAGGAATTGCCACAATCCGTGCTGCAGCAAGTTCCTGACGTAGTGGAAGCGTTACCTGAAAGCACTCTTGAACCAGGTGTCGAAGGAGCTCTTGATCCTGAGCGCCCAGTCGAGGGCGAAACTGCTGATGGGGAAAACGCTCCCGCATCTGCTGTTGGGGCCAAAGTTCGCACCAAATATCTTGGGGTGAAGCAGTTCGCCACCCCAAGAACAGCACAAGATGCTTGGAACCAGATTATGCGGGTTGATTTTCCGATTAAGACGGTGCTAAACACCAGCGAAAAATGTCCAAAGAAACTACCAGCTCCAAATCGCGCGGATTCTAATGCCTTCGCGGTGACGATTAATCAAGTTCGCCGTCTGATCGGTGTGCCTGCTGTGTCTTTGCTGCCAGCCAATCACCCAGCTTATATGGACGCACAATTTGGTGGTGTTTCCATGATCCGTGCTGCCAAGATTTCTCACGGCTTGAAGGCAAAGGAAGGCCCCTTCCCTTGTCGCACCACTGGTGGTGCGAAAGCTACCGCCCACGGCGACATCCTCTTCTCGAATGCGCAAGTAGGTGCTGAAATTCGAGCAACGAAGGCCGAAGTAGATCGTCGTTTGCAGCCCTTTAAACGAGCTGGTTGGTCTGGCACTGCGCGAGCAGCCTTGCAGTACATTGATGATGACGGTTGGAACAACTCCGTAGTTGGTCACCGTGTGGACCTTACGTCTCCATCGTTGACCAAGATGGCGGTTTCTTCGCTTGCTCTGCAGCGTGAAGGTGACCCGCTTGGTGCGATTAACCCAGATATTCGACGCTGGGCAAACTTGTACAAGAATATTCCTGGCCACCGTCGTTCCTGGGAATACGGCGCCAGTGTTCAGGCAGTTACTTGGATGGACAAGATGAATGATCCTGATCTAAGTAAAGCTGAAAATGCGGGATATCCAGATCAGAGTCAAGACTTTACCCGTTACCGTAATTCGCCAGCCAATATGCCATGGCCAGCAGCCGGTTATATGCCAGCTAGAATGGTGCCCGGCTATTCTCGGTTGCAGAACGTCGACGAGGCTACTCGTATTAAGGTACGTTCCGTTCCTGGACGTTGGGGCTTCTCCGCAAAATCACGAGATAAGTACTTGTTGACTGGTTCTAAAGTTGTGGTGAAAGAACGTCGTTTGTTCTCCAAGGATGACAAGACGATCAAGCAGCAAAACTCCCCATACTCGGGTGGATTGAACAATGGGCTTTACCCATACTTGATCTTCCAGCCATTCCCGAAGAATGACAACTCTTTCCTACGCATTAAACCAAACCACGTGCGTACTATCTTGATTAACATCACCACGATGCCAACTAACAACCTACGTTACTCGTGGTCCTACCCAGTCAAGGTCTTTACCAAGTTGACTGTCTTCAAGAAGCCCTCATCGGCTCTTCCAGCCCAGGTAAAGGCTCAAAAAACCACTCCGATCCCATTCAAGATCACTGGTACTGCTGGTACCGACTTCTACTTCCAGATTCTAAAGAAGGGATCCAAGAAGTGGGTGACTTATGACGGTGGTAAGTGGAACGGTACCATCCCATCGACCTCGGCTAGCTACAAGCTAAACGTACCAAGCAAGTTGGCAAAGGCCGGTGACAAGATCCGACTAGTTTCCTACAACGATATGGGCCGCTCTATCGCGGTAACCACCCTAGTTAACAAGGTGACTGTCAAGCCGAAGCCGAAGCCGGCACCTAAGCCTAAGCCGGCTCCGAAGCCCAAGCCCAAGCCGGCACCTAAGCCTAAGCCGGCTCCGAAGCCGAAGCCAGCTCCGAAGCCTAAGCCGAAGCCGGCACCTAAGCCTAAGCCAGCACCTAAGCCGGCATACAAGTACGTGGTTGCTCTCAGCCACCCGAACTTGAAGGTAACCCGCCGCCCATTCCGCGACATTGCAGTCACAAACTACTTTGCCAAGGAAATCCAGTGGGCCAAGAACACTCGTGTTACCAGCGGCTACGGTGACGGAACTTTCCGTCCAGTTAACAATGTGGAACGCCAAGCAGTGGCGGCCTTCCTCTACCGTCTAGCTGGATCGCCGAAGGTTAATGTCAAGACCGCTCCATTCCGTGATGTTCCAAAGAACCACCAGTTCGCTCGTGAACTCACTTGGGCAAAGCAAAACCGTATTATCACCGGTTGGCCAGATGGTACGGTTCGAGGCAAGAACCCGATTGACCGTAACGCCATGGCTGCACTCTTGCACCGTTTCGCCAAGAAGTACCCCAAGAAGGTCAAGCCAAACATGCTGGCCCTCAAGGGCGTGACCGTGCCACCATCGCGTTTGCGTGACCTGTCAGGTGACGCCTTCCGCATTGACATTCTGTGGCTAGAAAAGGCTCGCATCACCACCGGCTACCCCGATCGCACCTTCCGTCCGGTCGACAAGCTACATCGTGACGCTATGATCGCCTTCCTCTACCGCTTGACTAACAACCATGTGGTTAAAGTGAAGCGATAAAATCGCCACAAGAGTTTGGCCCCTACCTAGTCAAAACAACCAGGTAGGGGCCAAATAAATTTTCTCTAGCTAATCAGTCCAAGTGAGTGACCAGCTGAGGAGCAAGTCCAATGTAGGTAGCTGGAGTCAAAGCCAGCAAGCGCTCTTCGACCTCGGTTGGCAAACCCAAAGAAGCGATGAAATCACGCATTGCCGTGGCATCAACCCGACGGCCACGAGTCAATTCCTTCAAACGCTCGTAAGGATTCTCCATGCCCTCGGCCCCGGCAATCGAGGCGGCTCGCATGGCCTGCTGGATAGCTTCACCTAGTACCTCCCAGTTATGGTCGAGGTCGTCAGCCATCTTGTCGCGATCCACTTCCAGACCAGCAAGACCGCGACAGATATTGTCGATGGCCAAAATCGAGTGACCGAAAGCCACACCGATATTGCGCTGGGTGGAGGAGTCAGTCAAGTCGCGCTGGAGACGCGAAGTCACCAAAGTAGCCGACAAGGTATCGAGCAAAGCACAGGAAATTTCCAGATTAGCTTCCGCATTTTCGAAGCGAATCGGGTTCACCTTATGAGGCATGGTAGAAGAACCGGTCGAACCCTGCGCAGCCAAGTTTTGGCGGAAATACCCCAAAGAAATGTAGGTCCACACATCAGTGGCCAAGTTATGGGCAATGCGGTTGAAACGACCCATGTCGGCGTAAAGTTCCGCCTGCCAGTCGTGAGACTCAATTTGGGTCGTCAGCGGGTTCCAGGTTAGACCGAGGCCGGTAACGAACTTTTCGGCCAACTCGGGCCAGTTAGCCTCAGGCACTGAAACCACATGAGCGGCAAAAGTGCCGGTAGCACCATTGATCTTGCCCAAATACTCGGTCTTTTCGACCCGGCGAATTTGGCGGCCCAAACGGAAGGCCAACACAGCCATTTCCTTACCCAAAGTAACCGGAGTGGCGGCCTGGCCGTGGGTTCGAGCCAACATGGGAGCATCCGCACAAGAATGAGCCAATGCGGTCAAATCGGCCACCAACTGACGGGCTGCAGGCAACCAAACCTGCTGTACGGCAGCCTGAATGGTCAAAGCATAAGAAAGATTGTTGATGTCTTCCGAGGTGCAGAAAATATGGACGACCTCGTGCAACTGTGGAAGCACTGTTTCCTCAAGTACTTCGCCAGCCGCATCTAGGCGCGATTTCAACAAGTACTCGACCGCTTTCACATCGTGACGAGTCTGGGCTTCAATCTTGGCCAGTTCGGCAATTTCCTGAGCCCCAAAATCGGTTACTTGCTGACGAAGGTATTCGCGTTCCGCTTCAGAAAGTTTAGGAGCTCCCGGCAAAACTTGGTTGTCGAGCAGGAAGATTAGCCATTCCACTTCCACCTGGAAACGAGCACGGTTCAAAGCAGCTTCAGAAAGGTGGTTGGTTAGTGGCGCCACCGCACCCCGGTAACGACCATCAAGGGGGCCGAGGGCGATCGGTGGGTTCAAGGTGGCGAAATCAGTAAAGTTCTGTTCCATGGAAAATCCCTTAAGAAAGTGGCGGAATGCTACCCGCTCATCATAGCAGTGCATAGGGGCAAAAGGGGGCTATAATTTGGCATCATGTTGACCCTTCCTGCCGCTATGCGCGATCAAGCAATCTCTGCGCAACAAAAAGCATTAGATTCAGCCAACTTTAGCCGCTACTTCGTTTCCTCTATGCTCGCTGGAGCATTCGTTGGAATTGGTGGCACCTTCATGTTGACCGCTGCTGGTCCCCTCCGTGCCGCACACCACCCCCTAACTGCCCTAGTTGGGGGGCTTGTTTTTACCGTCGGCCTGATGGCGGTAGTCTTCGCTGGCGCCGAATTGGCGACCTCGGCCATGATGACCTTGCCCCTTGGCGGCTGGAACCACCGGGCCAACTGGGGTGGGCTCTCCCGCGCTTTTGGCATCATGCTACTCGGAAACTTCGTGGGGTCAGTAATCTTCGCGGCTCTAGTTTGGGGCTCCCAAATTTTCGCCAAAGGCCCCGGTCGAGAAATGCTGTTTGCCATCGGGGAAGCCAAAACGCACTTGAGTGTTTCCGCCGGTTTCTTCCGCGCAGTACTATGTAATATTCTGGTTTGTTTGGCCATTTGGGCAGCAGGACGAGCCGAAACGGAAGGAGCCAAAATTGCAGCAATCGTGGCGCTGATCGGCATGTTCGCCTCGTCTGGTTTCGAGCACGTGGTTGCCAATATGACCCTACTACCCATGGCCTACATGTATGGAGCACCAGGCGTCACCTTGGGCGGGATCGCCTATAACCTGGCGGTAGTGCTGGTTGGCAATATCGTTGGCGGTGCTATTTTCGTGGCTTTGCCCTACTGGTACCTAACTTCTCAACAGGCAGAGGCGGCAGCCAACTAGGCGCGCAAGCAGACTAAACAATCACTGCGCGGCGATATTGCCGAGGCAGTTCGACCTCTTCGCCCAGTTCTGCCTGCCATTTAAAACCGAGGTACGGGTTTGCTAGGAGCGGACGACCGACCTCGATCAGATCCGCAGCCCCAGTTGCCAAAATGCTTTCCGCCTGAACGCCATTGAGGATAATCCCAACGGCACTAACTTTCGCGCAATAATCCCGCCAGGCACTCTCATCGTCTTCGCTAGTCTGATTCCAGCGTTGCTCCAGCACCTCGTCAGTGATTAGGTCGTGGACTGGCAGGATCATGCTGTCCATCGCTGCTCGAACCTGGCGGGCCGCAAACACCTGGTAGCCGGGTCCAACGGGAATCGCAGAAGCATCAGGAGCAATCCCGCCCGTTGACATGCTGATTTGGTGAACGCCTAAAGCTTGAGCCCACTGGGCCACATACTCCACTTCAGCAATTTCGAGGCCATCTTCGCCCAACCAGTCAGTGCCCGAAAAACGGACGGCGACCGGCAAGTAGCGACCGACCTCGGCCAATACTTGCAGGACAAACCGGGCGCGATTTTCTAGCATGCCACCGTATTCATCAGTGCGGTGATTGGTGTAAGGCGAAAGGAAACTGTGCAGCAGGTAGCCGTGGGCGCTGTGGACTTGCACAAAATCGAAACCGGCTTCGGCCATCAGTTTGGCTGCGTGCCCCCAAGTAGCCACCAGTTCGCTAATTTCCGAGGTCGAAAGGCTATCGGGGGAGATGCGCGGCGAGGCAACTAACTCGCTTGCTTTCGGTCCGGCGTGGTTCAACTGGATGCCAGCCAAGGCCCCTTTTTCTTTAATCGCGGTGGCCAAAGGAGCAAAATCCTCGGGACGAGTATCCTCACTGACGCACAAGCACTGCGGAGAAATACGGCCATCAGGACGAATACCAGTGGCTTCTACTACCACTTGCCCAACCGAGGTCGCGCGTACCCCGTAATGTTCGAGGTGGAAAGGGTTAGGAAGTCCTACTCGCGGACCCTCAGAATCGGCGCTATACATGCACATCGGCGGCATGATTAGGCGATTGCGAACAGTTGTCTGCTGCTTTTCGGAAAGGTTTAAAGTCAGTGGGGAGAAGAGTTTGCTCATATTTCTATTATGCCAAGTCGTGAACGAAAACTAGGTCAATCCGAGCAAGAGGACCCACGCTAAATATCAGCTTAAAATGTGCCGATCTGGGCAAGTAAATTGACGGAAGGATAGACCGCGTTAGCGACAGGGGCTTTCCTCGGATGGCCAATTAACAAAAATGGTTGACGGTTTTATTCCCTTTATTGCCGAAATCAGGCAATAAATTGGCGCAGGGCGAAAGTAGGCCTAACGTCATGCTTTGAGATAGCGGTATTAAGTAAAAACCGTTAGAGTTTTGATATGGCTTGTGACCTGACCAACGTCCAACGGGAAGCATCTTTAGATGACATCCCGTCTTTAACTTTGCACAATGGAAACATAATCCCACAGCTTGGGGTTGGGACCTACCAATTGAGCCCAGAAGATGCCGTTCCGATTGTTTCGGCCGCCGTAGAAATGGGTTATCGTCACTTTGATACCGCTCAGCTCTACCATAATGAAGCAGCTGTGGGTAAGGCCTTGAATGAGGCGATTAAAGCTGGTTTAGTAAAACGTGAAGATCTGTTCATTACTACCAAGCTTAATAACGACTTTCATGAACCTGCCGAGGTCGTGCGCTCTTTTGACCAGTCCCTAAAAGACCTTGGCCTCGATTATGTTGATCTATTCTTGATCCACTGGCCAGTTCCTAAGCTTTACGACGGTCGCTATGACCTAACTTGGCAAACCATGATTGATCGGATCTATGAAACCGAAAAATCAAAAGCCATCGGCGTTTCCAACTTCGAAATTCACCACTTGGAACGAATTATTGATGCCACCGGTTTCGTGCCACATGCTAATCAGATTCAGGCACACCCATACTTCGCTAACAACGAGTTGCGTCAGTTCTGCCAATCCAAGGAAATCGTGGTTGAAGCATGGGCTCCACTTGCTCGTGCCACGGTCTTAAAGGACCCAGTAGTTGAAGAGCTATCGCAACGATTTGAGATTGCCCCAACTGACCTAGTTTTGGGCTGGGCGCTCGCTCGCGGTGACGTGATTTTCCCCAAGACTTCAAAGGTCGCACGCTTGGCTGAAAATGCGCACTGCTTGACGATTGAAATGCCGGCAGAAGCCATGGCCGCAATCGACCAACTGGATAAAGGCGAAGCAGGTCGCTATGGCGATCATCCAGACAAAGTAGACTTCCTCGGTAGATAGCAACTGCTGAGAATAGAACTGTAAATCACTATTTAGGAGGTTCAAATGGCTAACGCTAAGACCCCATCACCCAAGACTGTTGCCAAGAATATTGAAACAAATCCAAAGGAGACAAACATGGCAAACGAAAACCTGCCTGCAAAGGCTGACGTCAAGAAGGATGTCGCTGAACGCGGCACCACCACCATTGCTGATGCCGTTGTTGCTAAGGTCGCTGGCCTAGCATTGGCTGAAGTTAAGGGCGTTTACGCTGTTGGTGGCGGCTTCTCCCGCGCCCTCGGCGCTGCTCGTGAAGCATTCGGCGCTTCCAAGAACATCACCCAGGGTGTTTCCGTTGAGGTTGGCTCCAAGCAGGCCGCTATCGACCTCAGCTTGATCGTCGAATACCCACACCCAATTCACGAAGTTGCTGAAGACGTCCGCAAGACCGTCCTCGGTGCAGTTGAAAACATTGTTGGTCTAGAGGTCGTCGAAGTTAACATCGACGTCACCGACGTTCACGTCCCAGGCGAAGAACCAGTCGAAGAAGAAAAGCCAGCAGAACCTAAGAAGGAAGAAAAGCCAGAGGAGCCTCGAGTTAAATGATGAAACCGTCGTATCTTTGGGCTCTAATCGGGGCTGTTACCGGGGTGCTAATCCTTTGCTTCGGCTGGGGGGTACTCCTGGTCGCTCTGCTCGCCGCGGTCGGCTACCTAGCTGGGCGGCAGCTGGAGGGTAGTCTCGACTTCCGTGCAGCGTTCAACGCGTTGACGGGAAACACAAAGACCACGTCGGACTGAGACAATGACTGAATCCCGTGAAGCCCGGCGTTTGCCGGGCCACACGAATGTCTCCACCCGCGCGGTACATGCCACCATCAAAGGTGCTGCCGCCCAGCACCTTGGGGTGCCAATGGCCGCGATCAACGTGTCTTGTAACCGTGACGAAACCCCGTTGACTGTCAGCTTGAAAACCGCTGTCCCTAACACTTGGTTAGAAGATCCCGGCACGAACGTAATTGCTGCTTTGCAGACTGCTCGTTCGAACCTGCGTGATCACTTGACCGAACTGTTGGGGGCCAAGGTAGGGGTCGTAGAACTCAACATCATGTCGATCTACTACCCAAATCCGGAAGACGCACCCGCCAACAATAGCGGTTCTTCTTTCCGTAACGCCTGGGGACTTTTCTCCTCGGATTCAAGCAACACCAGTGCGCAGTCTGAACCTGAAAGGAGGCGCGTCGAATGAGCCAAAGCAATTCCAAGCTTTACATCAAGTACTTGGCGCGCCGCGCAACCCACTCGTCTCGTGCATGGACCGCCGGAATCGTCGGTTTTGTCGTGGCAGTGATCTCTGGCTACCTACTCGTAGAACTAGTCATGAGCATGCTGGGTTACGGTCCCTTGTTGGCTTCACCCTTGCAAATGTTGGAGTTCGTCCGTGACCTGCCGTCACGGGTGGCTTTGCCATGGCTGGCACTAGTCGGCCTCGGCTTGTTCATTTTGGGTTTAATTCTGCTGATCAAAGCACTTGCAGCTGGTTCGCTTAACCGTCACCAAGTCGACTCCGATCGAGTCACTTGGATCATTGACGACCGCGTCCTCGCTGCCGCAGTCTCTTCGCATCTGCGTCAGTTTGCTGGCCTCGGACAGGGGCAAGTAATCACCAGCGTAGATCGTAAGACTGTAACTGTCACCGTTTCCCCACATGCTGGACGAATCGTTGACAAAACTGCGCTACAAAATGAACTGGTTAGCTTCCTAAGCAGCCAGAAACTAACCACCGATCTACGCCCAGTAGTAGAGGTACAGACTGGAGGTGCACCAGAATGAGGCATTACCCCCGTTTTTGGAACCGTCTAGTCGCTGGTCTTTCCGGCCTACTATTGGTAGCGCTCGGGGTAGTACTATTCGCCGTTCAAGTAGTCCCAATCGTGGCTGACTGGTGGAACCAGTACGCCCCTGAGGTCTTCAACGAACTACGCAAGGTTTTAGCAGACACCAAGATCCCTGATTACAACACCTCTTGGATTACCTGGATCGTGTTGGCTGTCGGCCTCTTGGTATTCGTCCTCGCCCTGGTCACTATCTTTGCCCAGTCCGGCGGACGCACCTACGAAGCATTGCGAGTGAAGGGCGACAAGGAGAACCCTGGTGACATTAACTTGACCACCAAGTTCACCAGCCAGTTCGTGCGTGACCAGCTAGAAGAAATCAATACGATTACCGGGGTGAACGTCAGCACCTGGAAGGTTAAGGGCAATAACAGCCTCTACCTCCGTGTGAAGCTGGCTCCCGGTGTGGACCCGACCGAAGTGAAAGCACCGATCGATGCGCTAGTTACCAAACTAGATGGCATGCTCGGGCACACTATGCCGGTACTCGTCCACGTTTCACCAGGAAGTGCGATTACCCAGACGGTATCGAACGCTCCTCGCGTGAAATAGAGTTCACCACCAGATTAAACCGCCCGTTCACGGCTTGGTATCCTGCCAAAGCAATGGACGGGCGGTAATCTGTGAGTGTTGTGAAGTGCAGTCAAGCAACCGAGCTTGACGCCCACCCCCACAAGGAAAATACCGTGAAGAAGAACGCCCAAAGCGGCCCCACTATCGACAATGATGTGATTGTGCGGATGCCCGATGGAACCGTCAAACAAGTCAATCCGCTAACCGGCACCCAGGTTTGGACCATCCCTGGTCGAGGTCACCGGCCCCTAACCGTGCCAGATCGCATCCCACAGCCTATCGAGGACGGCGCAGAAAAAACTGCCTGTGCCTTCTGTAGTGGGCGCATGCTTGAAACCCCGCCAGAAAAAGCCCGAGTAGTGCGTGACGTCAACGTGCACGGAGATGTCTCTTGGCGAACCCTTCCCGGACAGCTTCCCCAAGACCTAGGCAAGACGGTGGCAGATTTCCGCCGCGTCCCTAACCTATTTGAAATCGTCTCCTACAACTACTGGCATCTTGGCCATGGTCTGGAACCTTCAGAAGAGCAACGTCGCGCCATGGCCGAATACCTTGCCACTCCGGGAGGCTACGACCATATTCTGTCAATCGTCCGCAATAAGCTCAAAGCTTCCGGTTCGAGCGAGGCCGACCTCGAACAAATCAGCGAACCAGAACTGCTACGCGCCGCCTATGGGTTCTTCTGCGGGGGACACGACCTGATTATCGGCCGCCGACACTTCGTGGACGGTGCCACGGATGACAGCCAGCTCGCTGGCGCTGGCACTCTTACTCCTAACGAACACGAACAGTTCATTCGCTTCACCATTGAGTCGATGAAACAGCTCTATGGGCTCCACAAGGATGTCCGTTATGTCGCAGCCTTCCAAAACTGGTTGCGCCCAGCTGGTGCTTCTTTTGACCATCTGCACAAGCAACTAGTGGCCATTGACGAACGCCCCGTGCAAATCGAGGCCGAACTATCCCGCTTGCGCAAGAACCCACAGATTTACAGCCAAATCTTGGCTTACACAGCCTCCCGCGGCTTGGTCTTGGCTCAAAACGACCATGCGGTAGCTCTGGCCGGTTTCGGACATCGTTTCCCCTCGGTCGCAGTATGGCCACTAGGCCAAGCTGCCACCCCTTGGGAATGCACCCCAGAACAAGTGCGAGGTGTTTCTGACCTGCTCCAAGCAATGCACGCCGCCACTGGGGTGGAGGTGCCTTGTAACGAAGAGTGGTACCACTGCCCACCATCCCAGTCAGGCAAGGTCAATATGCGTTGGCGCATCCTCCTCAAATGGCGGATTTCGACCTTGGCTGGCTTCGAGGGCGGGACCCGCATCTACCTGAACACTCTCGACCCATGGGTAATCCGTGACCGTGTCACCGAAAAACTTCTGGAATTGCGAGAAAACAGCGAAAAGCCAGAAGAACAGCGCGACCCCAATCTGCCACTTATTGCCCCAATGCGGATCGGCAAGGAATGTAAAGTAACCCCAGAAATGTTGGGCTAAAAGGACGAAAATGTTCGCGTATTGGTTGGCGTATGCGTTGATTTTGGCCAGTTATCTGGTCATGGTGACCTATAGCTGGCGAACGGATCTACCGACGTGGTGGCCGAAAAGCTTCAGCGTGCTAAGAATCGTGGTGCTGCCACTACTGTCGGCCACGCTCTTGAGCATTTTCCTTGGCGTTACTTGGGTTTATGCCGCTTTGGCTCACCTTTTACTGTTCTGCTGGCCGATCCCGGGCGTTCCCTTGTTAGCTGGCCGAGGGCGAGTCCCAGCCTGGTTACCCGCCTTGCTACGTCCCAAGCCCTATCCGACTCCCAACCAGATTTTTGCGTTCAAAGTTAACCTGAGCATGATCGTGCTGCTACTGGCTGAGTGGTCATTGCTCTCCTTTGTGCCCCAAACCCTGAAGCAGTTCGAAACATGGATCTATTTTGCGGTTTTGGGATACCTGTTGTCGCTCGTGGTTTTCGTGCTATTCCTGTGGCGGATGAAGCAACGCGAAATGGTGGCCTTGTGGGTTCCGGCGCTAGTGTTTGGTTTGCTTGTCCTAGCAGCTTTGCCGCTAGATCGGGCGATTTGTGGCAGTGAAACTATTGCTTGTAGCGCCCACTTTGTCCCGATTTATGGGATAGCTTTCGCTTTCCTCCCACTGGTGATTTACCACGTCTTTGCTGCCAGTAATTTCCTTAACCTGCCAGCCAAATACCAAGACTAAACGCTGGGCCTCGGTAAGTTACCCGATAGGGGAGGCGCTTGGTTCCTGGGCGGGGAAGCGTTTGGGTTTCCGGTGACACGGCCTCGGTTAGTTGCCCGATAGGGCTGCCCGGATGCGCTTGAGACTGGTTTTTTGCGCAGTCCCCAGGGTTTGAGCGAATAGTTGCACTCGGAATTCTTCCAGCAGTTCTTGGGCATGCTTAACCCGAGAGAGCGCCTCGGCCCGTTCTAAACCAGCGGGTAACGCGTTAGCTTCTTCCCGGGCGTGAGCAACCAAATCGCTGGCGGTAGCAAGCTCCCAAGCGAGCCGTTCATCGCGTTTCAGATCGGTGCGAGCAGCGGCAAGTCGCCCTCGGTCAGCAGCCAAATAGCGAGCTAGATGCGGCAACTGACTATACGAATGACGCAAGATAAAACCAGGACCCACCAGCTCTTGCTGATGCTCCTTAATCTCGGCGGCTACCTGCGCCAAATGCAGCGAGCGAATTTCCCGCAAATCCCGTGAAAGTTCATGGGACTGGCTCAAAGCCTGTGCTGCCGCCTGGGCGATTTCAAAGACTCGATCCTCGAAATGCGGCTTAATGGCGGCAACTAACGCCTCGAAGGCCTCCTGAGAACGCACCTGTGAACCTGCCCCAGGAACTCCTGTTACCACCTGCGCCCACTCGGCCACTAAGGAACGAGCTGCGGCAAACTGCAAAGCGTTGGTGAGCTCGGTGCCATTGGCGTACTTCGCAGTCGAAAGCGCCACCGTTTCGGCACTCGACCAGCGGGTAGAAATACGCGTCGACGACAAAGCCAGAGCCGAAGCCGCCAGGACACTAACCGCCAAGACCTGGTCGCGGTCCCGCGTTGCCGGATCTGCCGCCACCGCAAAGCGCACGGTTCCATTTTGGGCAAGTGGCTGATTCGGGGCCAAACCCACATAGCCGCGCACCTTGACTCCGGCTGGGCCCACCGATTCAATAATCGGCGGAATCTGGGTGCTGGAAGAGGCAAGCTGCGGCCAAGTCGACAGGTTAGTTTGGGTCTGCCAATCGGCCGGCAAACCCGCTAGCTGCGTGGCCGGATCGGTTCGCTTACTACCTTTAGCTGCCGGTTTTCCGTTCTGGCTGGCCGAGGGCGCCTCGCCCTTAGCGGCCCGACCCGAAGTGCCTTTGGCCCCCTTCCCCGCTTGGGCACCCTTCGCGCTTTGCTGGCCCGAGCCTGCTTGGCGAGCTTTGGCCTCGGCCATCGCTTGCGCCAAAGCATCCTTGACCACAGAGGAGACAGCCTGCGAACTATCTTTCGCGAACTGTTTTTGCAGGACGGTCAACTCTGGCCCAGTTCCCAAGATGCGTCCATCGGAGGCAACCACGCTAAATCGCGGGCGAACATAATCGGGGAGTTTGCGCTCGACTAGCGCCCAATCATCCTTCGAAATGTGAGCGCCCACCAGGTGGGAGACGACCCGGCGGAAGGCCTGCGCAAAACGTGGTTCGGGTTTAACCCCAGTGCCCTTTGCCGCCCCCTCTGGCTCAACAGACTTTTCGGCTGGCGCTGCCTTCTTTGGCTCAGCTGCGGTGGCCGCACTGGTAGCATTTTCGCCTTGGCTAGTAACCTTGGTGCCCGCCCAGTTAGCGAGGCGAGCCAAGCTCATTTCCAGAGCCGACTCCTCATTGCCGCTACTGGCCGCATTTCCCGCGTTCGCGGCCGCCGACGAGTTGCCGGCTGACTGTTCGTTTTTGCTTTTTTCGCCGAGGGCGCCCTCGGCCAGCAAAGGCTCACCGGCACGAACTTTCGCCAACAAGGGCAACATTTTCTCCGCGAACTGTGGAGCTGGCACCAACTGGCGGCGAATCGGTTTAGGCAGGGCACGGATGGTCTCGGTGACCAAGTCAGCGCGCATGCCCGGGACAAGCCACTCGAACTCTTCAGGACGCAAAGTGGGTAGCACCGCCAACGGCACCTTAATGGTCATGCCATCGGCGGCACGTCCAGGACGATGCTGGTAGGTCACCGGCAATTGCAAGTCGCCAGTCACCCAATAGTCGGGGAAGTCCTTCGAGTTAAAATCTGGCGGCAACAAGTCGTCAATGGACAAGTCCAACTGGTGAGGATCTTCGCGCTGCGCATCCTTCCACCAGCGGTTGAAATGCGCGGCAGAAGTGACCTGCGGGGGAATCCGATCCTCGTAGAATTGCGCCAAAGTCAGGGCGTCAGGCACTAGCGCTGGGTTTCGCACCCGGGAGGCAATCTGCTCAATCTCGGTGAGCACTTCTTGGTTGTGACGCCAGAACTTGTGGTGGCACGACCAGTCGCCCTCGGCCAGGGCATGGTGAATGAACATTTCGCGGGCCAAACCACGAGCCGTGATTGTGCCAAAAGACTGTTGCCCCAGCTTGCCTAATGGCACCTGGCGGTCCGCCACCACGGTCAATCCGTAAAGCATGACTTTTTCGTGCACCATGGCTGCGCCACCACGGCGTGACCAGAACGGTTCCGCATAGACGCGACGCAGCAGATGGGAGCCGGCGGCCTCAATCCACTCGGGCTTAACCACCCCGACCGTGCGGGCGAATAGGCGGGAAGTTTCCACCAGTTCGGCGGCCATCACCCAGTCAAAACGTCCCTTCGCCAGACCCGAACCGGGCCAGATGGTGAAGTGGACCCCGCGGGCGCCCTCGTAATCCTTCTGCTTTTCCGCCCACGAACCAAGATTGGAAAGCAAACCAACCAGCAAGGCTTGATGAATCGCATCCGCATCCACCGTGGTGGCCGAGGCCGTCAACGCCACACAGGCGCGGGCGGTGGCATTTTGGATCCCACCCTCCTGGGCCTCGTGAGAAATCTGGCGAGGGGTAGGCAATTCCAGTGAACCTAAATGAATCCCCAGGGGCTTGGCCAATTGGCGCAACTGCGCGTAAATGTCTTGCCATTCGCGAATGCGCAAATAGTGCAAGAACTCCGATTTCACGGTGCGACGGAACGCCGAGCCCGACAGGTCACGCGAAAGGGTGCGGACATAACGCCACAGATTCAGGTAGGTGATGAAGTCCGACTTCGGGTCAATAAAACGGGCATGAAGCTCATCGGCACTGCCCTGATGATCGATGGGCCGCTCACGCACATCCTGGATGGACAGGGCGGCCACAATCACGCCAACTTCAGTGGCACAACCAGTTTTGGCGCCCTCGAGCAACATGCGACCCAAGCGTGGGTCAATCGGTAGGCGAGCGAGGGTACGACCAATCTTGGTGAGTTTTTGGCCGCCACGACCATCATCTACCAGCGCCCCAATTTCGAGGAGCGAGTTCACACCCGAACGGATGGAACGACCATCCGGTGGTTGCACGAAAGGAAAATCTTCAATCTTGCCCAAGCCCAGTGATGACATTTGCAAAATGACCGAGGCAAGGGAGGTACGCAAGATTTCCGGTTCGGTAAACTCGGGTCGCGCCTCAAAATCTTCTTGCGAATACAGGCGAATGGCAATGCCGTCAGCCACGCGGCCACAACGACCCGAACGCTGGTTTGCCGAAGCCTGACTGATGGCTTCAATCGGCAGGCGCTGCACTTTCGTGCGGGTGGAATAGCGAGAAATACGGGCCAAACCCGGATCGACCACATAACGAATCGAAGGAACCGTCAGCGAAGTTTCGGCCACGTTAGTCGACAGTACGATGCGACGACGAGTGTGCGGGGCAAAAACCAGTTGCTGTTCGGCGGCCGAAAGGCGGGCATAAAGCGGTAGCACTTCCACTGCCCGAGCGGGCACGTTCTTTCTGGCTGGCGCCTTCGGATCCACATAACGGTCGCCCAAATGGTCGGCCAGAGCCTGATCCGTATCGCGAATATCGCGCTCACCCGGCAAGAAGACCAGGATGTCGCCTTCGCCCTCGTCCATCAGCTCGTCACAAGCATCTACAATGGCACCGATCAGGTCGGCTTCTGCCTCCACCTTGACGCCGCCGGACTTCTTCTGGCCATGGTCACCACCGCCAGATTTGGATCCTGCGGGGGTAGTGCTAGCCGGATGGTCGCCCTCGGCTGTCAGCTGGTCAGGAACGAGGGGACGGTAACGAATTTCGACGGGGTAGGTGCGACCCGAAACCGTAATAATCGGGGCAGGCTCACCCTGAGGGGAAGCAAAATGTTCAGCAAAACGTTCCGCGTCGATGGTCGCCGAAGTGATAATCACCTTCAGATCTGGGCGCATCGGCAGCAGACGCGAAAGATAACCAAGCAGGAAGTCGATATTGAGGGAACGCTCATGTGCCTCGTCGACAATGATGGTGTCGTAGCGCTGCAACAGCGGGTCGCCCTGAATTTCGGCCAGCAAAATACCGTCAGTCATTAGCTTGACCAAGGTGCGGTCACTGACTTGGTCGGTAAAACGCACCTGGTAGCCCACCAATTCACCCAGATTGGTGCCCAATTCGTCGGCAATGCGGGTGGCCACTGCGCGAGCAGCCAAACGCCTTGGCTGGGTGTGGCCGATCATGGCTTTGGTGCCGCGACCTAATTCCAAACAAATTTTGGGCAGCTGGGTGGTTTTACCAGAACCGGTTTCACCCGAAACGATCACCACTTGATGCTGGTCGATCGCTTGTTTGATTTCCTCGCGCGCAGCCGAAACCGGCAGCTGGCTAGGATAGGTTAACTTTGGAACCGAGGCCGCACGTGCCGCAACTTGTTCGGGAGTAAAAGTTCGACGTAAAAGTTTTTCTCCCCGAGGGCGTCGGCCGCCCCGACCAGTTCCGCCCTCGGCACGCCTCATGAGGCTGCCGGCTTTCCAATCCGGGCTGGTACCTTGTTCGTGGCCCAGCGAGTGGAGAGTTCAATCAGAGTATCTGTTTGCTCTAAATCGCTGAAATAGCATTCGTGCGCCACGTGGATTCGAGAACCATCAGGCATGATCGCGAAGTTCTCTTGTGCTTGCGACACGATATCGAGTTCCACATCGTCCGCGTCAAAGACAATCAGCACCGGGTAGGGGAGCTCAGACAGGAGGTCCACCGGGTCATTTAGTGACAAGTCAGCTAGAGTTTCGCGAGTAATCACGAACCATTCACGCGGACCATCCGAATCATCAGGGATGCGAGTAGCACCGTGCTTTTCGAGTTCATCTAACTGTTCGGGCGAGAAAATCTGCGACCAGTCAAAGAGCATCGGGCCGGTGATGGGCGAAGTCAAGACCATGGTGTTGACCTGTGGGGGGCGGGCCCGCAAGGCGGTAACCGCACCGAAAGAATGCGCGTGCAAGACCTGACGCTGGTAGCCGCGATCAGCCAACCAGGCACAAACCGAGCGCAGATCTTCCACCTGGTGTGCGATCGTTACCGAATCATCGTCGGAAAGGCCGCACCCAGAAAAGTCAAAACGTAACGTGGAATAGCCGGCGGCCCGGTAGGCACCAGCCAGCTTGTCGAATCGACCACCCGAATGTCGGTCACCTAAAAATGAGTGCGCGAAAACGACGACCGCCCCGCGTGCATCGACCGGTTCGGTCAAGGTCGCAGAAAGACGGACGCCTCTTGGGGTAGTGATTTCTACTTCAGTCACGTCTTAAACCTTAAAGAATAAATAACGAAAATTCTAGGTCTTTCGCCCTTAACTTAGTTTTTGGATAAATATTTGGATAAATTCAGAAATATTCTTGCAAGTTCTTGCACTTTGCCGAGGTGGGGGTCGAAGACATGCTCATTTCCTAACCGAGTGTCTGTCGGTTCACATTCGGTTAGAGGCAAGTGCGGTAACGGGTTCAGAATAATGTTAAAGTTGTGGGCAGTATCTTTTGTTCCGCTTCGATTCTTGGGAGGCTGTAATGGCACGAAAACTTGGCCTTTTGCTGGCTGCGGGGGTGGGTTACGTCCTCGGCAGTAAAGCCGGGCGGGAACGCTACGAACAGATTAAGAACGTGGCCGGAAATATTCGCCAACATCCAGTGGTTTCTAAGCCCCTCGATAAGGCTGCTCAGAATGTTTCCGAGGCCGTGCGCCGCCAAGGCGAAGCCATCACCGATTCGATGGCCGAGGCCGTAAAGTCCCGTCTTTTCGGGGTTTCACCAAATCAGCAGCCAACTAATAAAGCTGAGTACATCGACGTTGAAATCGAAGAAGTGGTAGAGGCCGACGGCACTACCAAAACCCCTAAAGCTAACAAGCGCACCTGGTGGTAAACGTGTCCTCCTCGGAGCAGTTTGGTCAGCCAAAACCGGGGAACCAGGAGAAGACGCTAGCAGGCGAAAACTCGGTGGAACCTACCAAGGAACAAGTGCGTCGTTGGCGTCGTTACTTGGCAGAAGAACGCCACGAAGCGGACACTTACCGCGCGTTGGCACGCAAACGTACCGGGGAAGAACGCGAAATCCTTGAACAGTTGGTGGTGGCTGAAGGTCGCCACGAATCCTACTGGCTAGAGCTTTTGGGCGAGAAGGCAGTACCCGAACCGCGAGTTCCGCTCGGTTCACGCATTCTTTCGACCCTCGCTTTGACTTTCGGTTCCATCTTCGTGCTAGCCATGATGCAGCGCACCGAACAGCGTTCCAGTTATGACATTGACGAGGACGTTCCGGCTCAGATGGCCGCCGACGAGCATGTCCATGGGGAAGTGGTGCGGGCTCTGGCCGCTAAAGGTCGAGCACAGCTATCGGGATTGTTCCGCGCTGCCGTCTTTGGTATGAATGACGGGCTAGTTTCTAACCTAGCTTTGATTTTGGGTGTGGCCGCGGCTGGAGCCGATCCTTCTATGGTGATTTTGGCTGGTGTTTCGGGCTTGCTAGCTGGGGCTATGTCGATGGCTGCCGGCGAGTTCATTTCGGTGAAATCACAGCGCGAGCTGTTGGAAGCTTCGGCCCCAGATCCGGAAGCGGAACTGGTTTTGCCGCAGTTAGACGTGAACGTTAACGAACTGGCCTTGGTTTATCGAGCTCGGGGCTTAAGCGCCGAAGAAGCGCAAGAAAAAGCGGATGAGCAGTTGGCTTCCTTACAGGATGCGCGCAACCAGCAACAAACCCAGAGTCAGTTCGGGGCCGACTATGACGGTTTCGAAGAAGTGGGATCCGCGGTTGGGGCCGCGGCGTCCTCGTTCTGTTTCTTCGCAATGGGCGCCCTCGTTCCCCTGCTGCCTTTCCTCTTTGGACTGACCGGCATGGTGGGCGTGGTTATGGCTGCCATTGTGGTCAGTGCAGTGTTGTTCTTTACCGGTTCGATCGTCGGCATCTTATCGGGACAGCCACCACTTTGGCGTGGGATTCGCCAGTTATTAATCGGTCTGGCCGCCGCAGGTGTCACCTATCTGTTAGGGTTAGCGTTTGGAACTACCGGGGTTTAAAAGACCCACGATTTTGACAGACTTTCTAAGCAATTTGAGGAGCAGGTTTGGGAAGCATTTGGGCAGCAGGCTGGGGTGCCGATAACATCAACATCACCCTAGAGAGCATGTTTCGATACATCGACCTCACCGGTGTGTTTCTAAACGGCATTATCGGTGGACGTCTCGCGAGACAAAAACGCTTCGATGCGGTCGGCTTCCTCGTTTTGGCCATCCTCAGTGGGATGGGCGGCGGCATCATTCGTGACGTCATGCTGCAAGCTGGCCCGCCTTTCGCCCTCACCGACAAGTACTACCTTTACATTGCGATGGCCGGGGCTCTGACCGCGCTCCTGTTCCGCCTTGGCTCCAAGTGGGCGGTACGCTTCGTGATCGTCGCTGACGGCGTGGTTCTCGGCGTTTGGGCGGCCACCGGCGTCATTAAAACCATGAATCTTGGCTTCGGTCCCATGCCAGCCCTAATGATGGGAATGTTGACCGCTATTGGCGGTGGCATGATTCGTGACATTTCGGCAGGTAACATTCCGATGGTTTTCGGGGGTAACTACTTGTACGCCACCCCAGCTGCAGCCGCCTCTTTGACCACCCTTGGCTTCTGGTATTGGGACGAACAGCGACTAGGCATGTTGGCGTCCCTGTTGGTTGGTTTTTCCATTGTGATTTTGGCGCACTGGCGGAAGTGGACTTTGCCGGATGCGGAAGCCTTGACCATTAAGGTTTCGGGCACGCAGCTTAAGCGCATGTTGAAGCGTCAACGTGCCATGACCATTGAACGGGCGGTTGAACAGGCTGTTGCCGCTGCGACTGAAGCAGCTACCGAAGCGGCCTCGGCTGCCGCCACCGAAGCAGCGACCCAAGCGGCGACTGAAGCGGCCACTGAGGCGGTAGAAGCTGCCGTGGAAGCAGCCACCGAGGCAGCCACCCAGGCGGCGACTGAAGCGGCCAGCCATTCTTTGGCCGAGCATACTGAGGGAGTCGAAGGAACCGAGGGCGTGAAGCCAGGAGATGACGCTCGGCAAGCCTGAGTAGGACTGGGGGAATGTAAGAGGCTACCCGTACTGGAAGTTGTTCCTACCCAGCCAGAAGCTGTTCTTGCCCGGCCAGAAGTTGTTCCTACCCGGCCAGAAGCTGTTCTTGCCTGGCAAGAAGTTAGCCTCGGCCGGTTGGAAACTAACTTCCGAGTTTATCCCCAACCTGAACTTTTAAAATCAACCCCTGAACCAGAATCTGAGCAGACTTAACTTATGCAACCGCGATTGCCAAAGTGGCGAAACTACCTCACTGCCGCGCTGGTACTGGGACTGCTGGTCTTTTTCCTTTGGAACCTGCTTGGTCCTAAACTGGCCGCTTTTTGGGGGA
The DNA here is from genome assembly GCF_001856685.1 of Boudabousia tangfeifanii. Lineage (GTDB taxonomy): Bacteria > Actinomycetota > Actinomycetes > Actinomycetales > Actinomycetaceae > Boudabousia > Boudabousia tangfeifanii. The sequence goes on along the minus strand of NZ_CP017812.1, from coordinate 2,126,902 downwards.
GTAGCGATTTTGGTTGGCCGAGGGCGACTGCGCCCGCAGAACTCACCCAGGAAGTGGCCGAAGCCTTCGAACGGATTGAGGTGCGGCAAAATGACCGAGAAGCTGGACCTTATCGTCGGGAAGTGTTCGGAAAAGCGTGGGCGGACGAAAACCACAATGGGTGTGACACCAGAAATGATGTGCTGGCGCGCGACCTCGGTCAAGTAAAGTTTGCCCGCGGAAACTGTAAGGTCGCCAGCGGGGTGTTGGCCGAACCTTATACTGGGGAAATCTGGCAGTTCCAGCGTGGCCCGAAAACCTCGGACTTGATCCAAATTGACCATGTGGTGGCGCTAGGGGATGCTTGGCGCTCAGGCGCGTGGCGCTGGGAACTACCTAAACGACAACGCTTTGCCAATGATCCTTTGAACTTGCTAGCCGTTTCGGGACAAGCAAACCAGGATAAGGGGTCGGCTCCTGCAAACTTGTGGCTGCCACCTAACCAAGCCTTTCACTGCGACTATGTGCTCCGCCAGATCGCCGTGAAAAGCAAATGGGGACTAAATGCCACCAAGGCAGAAAAACAGTCATGGTTGCAGGTGCTTAAAGCTTGCCCCGGCAAAGCCTTACCTACCGAGGCAGCACAACTACCTGCCGAATAAACGCGCGCGGCGAAAAGTTCTGATCCAAGCTAAGCCGTTACCTGCCGAATAGGCGCATGGCAGTTACCCTTATGGGTATGACGATTATTGCTGCTGCTGATGGATCTGCCCTTTCAAATCCTGGTCCCGCCGGTTGGGCCTGGGTGGTTAACGAGTCCTGTTGGGCTGCCGGAGGGTGGCCAAATGGCACCAATAATCAAGGGGAACTCACCGCAGTCCTTGAACTTTTGCAGGCCACAGCCGAGGCCGGACTAGCTGGTGAACCACTACTTATCCAGTGCGATTCCCAGTACGTGATTAACTCTTTAACCAAGTGGCGCTTCGGCTGGAAAAAGAAAGGCTGGAAGAAAGCTGACGGCAAACCGGTCCTAAATGTGGAAATCATGCAGGCACTTGATGCTGCTCTAGCAAACCGGCAAGTCGAATTTGAGTGGGTAAAAGGCCATGCTGGTCACCCCTTGAATGAACTCGCGGATGAAAAAGCCCGCAATGCGGCAACCGCCTACCAGCAAAAGCGTCAACCCAACGAGGGACCAGGCTGGACCCTCGGCAAAAATGGGGACGCCAAGCCGGAAAAACCAAGTGGGAATGTGCCCGCCACAGAAGCGCCAGCTCCGGCCACAGAGGTACCAGCTCCTGTGGCGAAAGAAAAAGCTCCGGCAACTGAAGCCAAAGCAGCCAAGGCTCCCGCAGACCAGAACCGTACAGCAACTAGCGAGCCTAGTCCGCAGGCCGCCCTATGGGAAGCAGACGCCCTCGATTTTTCTGACCCCACCAGCTGGGGAGAAACAACCGATGCTCCCATAAACGGTGAACAGAAAGCTAACGGCAACGAACCCTCCGAAGCTACTACTTCAGTCGCCCCTGCGAGCGAACCCGTCGCAGCTGCCGCCCAAACCGCGCCCGCACCAGATTCGAGCGCAAACGAACCCGGGGCATTCCAAGCCCAGACCACACCGGCACAGGGCTCTTCCACAGACGAAGAAACCGTGCCCGAAGTGGAACAACTGCGCCGCGAAATGGAAGAGTTCGTGATTGAACGAAACTGGCAGCGCTTCCAAGACCCCAAATCCATCCTGCTAGCCATGATGGGTGAAGTAGGGGAGCTAGCTGAATGCTTCCAGTGGCTACCGGCTGACCAAGCTGCCGCCCTCGCCAAAGAAGGGGAGCGAGCCGAAGCGATCCGCGATGAAGTCGCCGACGTTTTCCTCTACCTGCTACAACTCTGCTCCGTCTGTGACATTGACCTAGCTGCCGCCACTCGCGCCAAAGCAGTCAAGAATGCGAAAAAATACCCGGCAGCAGAAACCGCTGCCGCCGCCGGCCCGATTGGCCCCGAAGGAGATAACTTCGCCTCACAAGGCACCAAACTCGCCCCACGCCACACCGACTAAGTATTGGCAGCTGGCGGCCAGACTAAGTTAGCGAGCGCGACTCTCACCCCTTAGCGTCCCAGCTAACAGCCCGTTTTCCCCGTTGCTTTCGCCTAGCCCGTCCCCGCCCTCGGCCAGCAAAAAAACTGGTGGGAATAATTCCGCAAGGGTTCGTGTTTACTCAAATGTAGGCAGCATTGTGCTGCATTTGAGCCGTGGCAAACCGCCACAATCCCATCCTTGAAGGAGTTATCCCGTGGAAAAGTTTGATCTGATCGTTATTGGCTTCGGTAAAGCTGGTAAGACCCTCGCTGGGGCTTACGCTAACGCTGGACACAAAGTCGCAATGGTAGAACGTTCCGACCAGATGTACGGTGGCACCTGCATCAACATTGGTTGTGTTCCTACCAAGGCTTTGGTTCACCGCGCTGAAACCTTCGCCGCTGCTTCAGACAACCTTTCTGCCGAGGTCGATGGTGCCAAGCAGTTCGCTGCCGCCACCACTTTCCGTGGCAAGCTAACTGACAAGATGCGTGCCGCCAACCTCAACATGCTAGAAAGCAACCCACAGGTAACTGTGATTACTGGTTTGGCAAAGTTCACCGGTCCTAAGACCGTTGAGGTTTCTGCTGGTAACGAGACCCTCGAACTTTCCGCCGAAAACATTGTGATCAACACCGGGGCTGTCTCCTCCCTAGTGCCGATCCCAGGTTTGAAGGAAGCCAAGCGCGTAATCACTTCCACCGAAGCTCAGATGCTCGAAACTCGTCCAGCCAAGCTGGCAGTAATCGGTGGTGGCCCCATCGGTGCTGAGTTCGCTAGCCTCTTCGCTACTTTCGGCACCGAGGTACTCCTGCTCGAAGCCGCTCCGAAGCTTTTCGGACGTAGCGATGATGACGTGGCCGAGGCCGCCGTCGAGGTACTCCAGAGCTCTGGCGTTAAGGCTTTTGCCGGCGTCAAGATCACCGAAGTTACCGAAGACGACGACCAGATCACCGTTCACTACGAGAACGACGGTCAGGCCGAAACCTTCACCGCAGACTATGTGCTTGCGGCTACCGGTCGCCGCCCAGCCATCGACGACCTAAACCTAGAAGCCGCTGGCATTGAAACCACTGAACGTGGCGCCGTCAAGGTCGATGATCACCTCCGTACCAACGTGGACGGTGTTTGGGCCGTTGGTGACGTTAACGGTGGCCCACAGTTCACCTACATTTCCTTGGACGACTTCCGGATCGTCCTCGACCAGCTCACCGGTGAAGGCCAGCGTTCCACTGCAGACCGCAAGGCTGTACCTAACACCATCTACTTGTCCGTGCCTTTGGCTTCTGTCGGTATGACCGAAAAGGAAGCACGCGAAGCCGGCAAGAACATCAAGGTTGGCACCAAGCCAACCGCCGCTGTGGCCACCATGCCATGGGCCAAGATCGTGCAGCAGCCAGTTGGTTTGCTCAAGTTCGTAATCGATGCAGATAGCGACCAAATCCTTGGTGCGCAGCTGCTCATGCCGAACTCGCACGAAGTCATTAACCTCGTTGCCCTGGCAATGCGCTACGAAATCACTGCCACCCAGTTGGCCGCTGAAATCTACACGCACCCAAGTGCCACTGAAGGAATCGCGGAGGTAATTTCCGCTGCGAAGTAACTTAAGCTAAACTAGTCGAGGTTACACCAAAGATTAAGCGCCGTTTCTGTTTCCGTGCGGGGACTCAGAGGCGGCGCTTAATACTATCTTTATTAGGTTTTAAGCCGATTTAACCGTTGTTTTCCGGCTGCTCCATACGGCCAGTTGGGACGCGGCGAACGTCTTCCCCAGGAATGACCACGCCAGCTTCTTCCTCTAATTCGCTAGGAGTTAGGGCCCATTTAACATCGCCCGAAGGGGTGACATGCTGCTGATCGGTGGTCCAACTGGACTTATTACGCCGACGGCCTAAGCGTGCTTTCAAAGTGCCACGCAAAGTGGCTTTTGCCGCCCCCTTGTTGACCGCATTGCGAATGAGCGAACTGGTGGAAAGAGCCACCCAGAACATGGCCCAAGAAGCCAGGGCTGCCAAAGCCAAACCACCACGATAGCCGTAACGGTCAATCAACATACCACCCAGCGAAGTGCCCAGAGCCACGCCAAGGTTCATGAAGGTGTTCATCCAAGTAAGCCCCTCGGTCAAGCGAGTCTTAGGAACAATCCGTTCGACCAAGGAGTAGGCGTTCGTAATCGTTGGGGCCACCACAATGCCGGTAATAAACATGAGAATACCCATGACCACCTGAGTGGAAGCAAAAATAAACATGGTGGTGCCCAAAGACAACAAGGCCATGCCGGTGACATAAAGCTTCCATAAAGGCCAAGACCACTTGCGTGCCCCATAAACGAGGGCGCCCAACAAGGAACCCGCTGCCATAATGCCAAGCTGTAAACCAGCACTGCCAGGGTGACCTAACAAGCGAGTAAACTCCACAATCGCCACGTCAAGCGCCCCAAAGAGCGTACCCGAACCGATAAAGGCAGCGCCGATAGCCCACAAAGCTGGGGCGCGCATCGGCGATGTGCCGTTCGAACCACCCTTAGAGCGGCCAGTTGGTTTCGGTTGGGTCGACTTGAGGCTAAAGAACCACATGCCGCCAAAAAGCGAAAAAATGGTAACTAAAAGTAAGCCGGCGGCAGGGAAGAGGTGTACCGAAACGGTGGTGGCAATGATCGGACCAAAAATGAAAACCACTTCATCCAAGGCAGATTCGAGGGCGAAAGCCGTCTGCAATTGTTCCGGATCATGCAAAGTATGCGACCAACGCGAGCGAACCATCGCACCGATCGAACCCGAAGCGGCACCACCAACAGCCGCAAAAATAGCTAATAACCAAACAGGGGCAACATGTAAAGCAAAATAAATCAGTGCTAGGTTAGAAAGCACCGAAATAACAATTGAAGGTCGCATGATGGTTGACTGACCAAACTGTTCAACCAAACGAGCCAAAAATGGGGCAAAAGAAGCGAACCCTATGATCGCGGCAGCGTTAACTAGACCAGCTGCCGTGTATGACTCGTGGGTCTGGGTCAGTAAAAGTACTGTCGCCAGACCCACGAATGACATCGGGAAGCGGGCTACAAAGCCAGCTAGCGAAAACATAAAGGTACCGGGAATCCGATACAAATCTAAATAGGACTTCACCTATCTATTTTTTCAGCTTTGCTGCTCTGATGCGCTTTCAGAATCGTCTTCATTATCACTATTGATCGAAGACTCGGTGGCATGTCCACTAACCAAAGCGTCAACTTCGGCATGATCTGGAAGCATTCCAGTGTGGTCATCAGCCTCGATCACGATCTGACGAGCAGTCGCCGCAGTCTCGACAGCCATGGCCGCAGCGGCCTCGGCCTCGGCAACTCGGTCGGCAGTAATCTCGTCCGAAATGGAAGCGTCGTTAGTGGCGTTTTCCGCATCATAACGGGCTTCTGCGGCTGCTTCGAAAGCAGCAACAGTTTCGGCATGTGCAATCTCTACGTGAGTTGGATCCGAATCTGGACCAGTCGAGAAGATGCCGGTAGCTTCGTGTTCTTCAACCTCGGAAATTACGCCGGCGTCAACCTTTTCGCGGTGACCGAGGATTTCACGCTTAACAACGCCAGCTAGGAAGTAAAGACCCAACAGGTTCGGAATCGACATGAGGAAGAACATGGCATCCGAGAAGTTAATGATGGTATCCAAGGAAGCAGCCGCACCAACCACAATCAAAATCAAGTAAATGATGTTGTAGGTCTGCTCGGCCTTACGGGATCCACCGAAGAGGTAGCCCACGGCCTTCATGCCGTAGTAGGAGTACGAAAGCATGGTGGAGAAAGCGAAGAGAGCAACCGCAATGGTCAGCGGAATGTCGAACCAAGAAACGGCAGTGGAAAGAGCCGATGCAGTTAGCTGCACGCCTTCCACATTTTCACCATTGTGCCAAACACCGGAAATAATCACGGTCAAAGCGGTCAAAGTACAAATCAGCACCGAGTCCACGAAAGGTTCCCACATGGCCACGAAACCTTCGGTCGCAGGACGACGGGTCTTCACGGCAGAGTGAGCCATCGCAGCGGTACCAACACCAGCGGCGTTGGAGAAAGCGGCACGACGTAGACCCACAATCATGACGCCTAGCACGCCGCCGGCAATGCCATGACCGGTGAAAGCGCCCTCGAAGATTTCTTCAAAAGCGGCTGGAATCTGGGAAATGTTTGGGATAATCACGAAGAGGCACATGACCAAGTACAAGACGGCCATGAAAGGGACAACCTTAGAGGTAACCGCACCAATCTTCTGAATACCACCGAGGATTACTACGCCGGCCACAATCGCGAAAACTACACCGATTAGCCATTCACGACCGTAGAGGAAACCATTTTCTCCGCCGGTAATGTGAACTAGCTGGGCAGCAGCCTGGTTTGACTGGAACATGTTGCCGGCACCAGTAACGCCGAAAACAGTAGCGATAGCGAAGAAAATCGCGAGGATGCGGCCAAGTAGGGGCTTACCTTGCTCCGCCAAGCCGTTTTGTAGGTAGTACATGGGACCACCGGAAGTGGTACCGTCCTCGGCCACTTCACGGTACTTCACACCGAGGGTAGCTTCTGCCATCTTCAAAGCCATACCAATTAGGCCAGCAATGATGATCCACAAGGTAGCGCCAGGGCCACCAAGGGTGATAGCGACAGCCACACCAGCAATATTGCCGAGGCCGACCGTACCGGAAAGCTCGGTGGCCAAGGCCTGGAAACTGGTAACTTCGCCCGGGTCGGTGTGGCGCGAGAACATGCCCTTAACCAAACGACGCGAGTGAGCGTGGGCAGATGGGCGTAGCTGCTGGAAAGAAAGGTAAACGGTGAAGAAAATGCCGCCAGCCAAAAGCCAGAGCACAATCAGTGGGATTTCCACGTCACCGATCTTAGGGGCAAAAAAGACCACGCTGGAAAGCGCGTTAACAAAAGGGTCTAAAGCGTTAGAGATAGCCTGATTAACCTTCTCGCTCCAGGTTTGCGCAGGTTGCAAACCAGCCAGCTGGTTCAATCGCGGCATGGCAGTGCCTAACAGGGGCGAAAAAAACATAATTTCCTTCGATATACAACAGTTACAGGCCGTTACGAAGGGATGTAAAGTTGAACCCTGCTGCGCATGGCAGCAACCTCCAAGCTTCATCCCACCACATAAAAACGGCAAAAGGCGAAACCCTAAAAATTTAATAAACACAAGTGGTTAGACCATAGGTTTTTGGGTCTCAAGCCCTAAAAACTTTAACGGGACGATTTACGTATTGCGAATTTAAGTGGTTTAGGAAACAACTTTAATAACTGAATGAGAATAAAAATTCGTTGGAATCTCAATCTAATTTACGTTTAGACGTGATGTAGAGCAGAAAAATTACGAAAGATCTCGCAAATGTTACAGTTTGGCTTCAACTCTGTTGTCTGCTTGACATTTTCTATCCCTGCGTTAAAACTATTCTCTAGTGGTCCAGACAACTGTTTGGACTGTCTAGGTTCCTACCGGAGGGACCTAGCCTGGTGCAGCAAAGCTGCTGTATCAAAAACTTTAGACTCAGGAGTTTAGAAAATGGCTAAACAAGATAGCAAGGCATTCGCCCTTGCCCAGCGACTCGGTCGCTCCTTGATGTTGCCTATCGCTACCCTGCCAGCAGCTGGTTTGCTGCTCCGTATTGGTCAGCCCGACGTTCTCGGTGCTGATGGCCTTTCCAAGTACATGCCGTTCTTGGATCCGGTAGCACAGGTTATGGCAGCCGCTGGTGGCGCCGTATTCGGTAACCTTCCAATGCTCTTCGCCGTTGGTGTCGCAGTCGGCTTCGCTAAGAAGTCCGATGGCTCGACCGGTGTTGCTGCAGTATTCGGTTACCTCGTATTCCAGGCAATGGAAAAGGTTATGTCGGGTTACGTCTTCGACATGAAGAAGAACATCGACGTAACTGATGACATCAAGGCCCTCTGTGAAGGCGATTCCGTTAAGGAAGGCGTCGCTGGTCTTTGTGGTTTGATGAAGGACGTCCCAGCCACCGAAGTTAACTACGGTGTTTTGGGCGGCATTATTGTTGGTATCCTCGCTGCTCTCCTATGGCAGAAGTACTACCGCATCAAGTTGCCGGATTGGTTGGCCTTCTTCGGTGGCCGCCGCTTCGTGCCGATCGTAACCTCCTTCGTCACCATGCTCGTTGGTGTCGTTATGGGCTTCATCTACCCAGCATTCAACTGGTTGATCAACGTCAAGCTCGGTGGTTGGTTGATGAGCGCAGGTGCACCTGACGCTTCCTCCGCTTCGAAGGCATTCGTTGGTTTCATCTACGGTGTTATCAACCGTCTCTTGATCCCATTCGGTTTGCACCACCTCTGGAACTCCATCCCATGGTTCCAGCTAGGTACCTGCACCGACGCTTCCGGTAAGGAACTACACGGTGACCTCACCTGCTTCTTCTCCGGTACTCCAGAAACCTCCGCTTGGACCGGTAACTTCACCTCCGGCTTCTTCCCAATCATGATGTTCGCATTGCCAGCAGCTGCTTTGGCAATGGCACATGTTTCGAAGGAATCGAAGCGCGCTGCTACCACCGCTCTTATGGTTTCCGTTGGTTTCACCGCCTTCCTAACCGGTGTTACCGAACCTCTAGAATTCGCATTCGCATACGCAGCCTTCCCACTCTACGCTGTACACGCTGTTCTCACCGGTACCGCTTTGGCTGTCACCAACGCTTTGGGCGCGAAGGACTCCTTCTCGTTCTCCGCTGGTGCGATCGACTTCTTGCTCAACCTAGGCAAGTCGGCTGACAAGTCCGGCGGCTGGTTCCAGGGCCCGATCATGTTGATCATCCTTGGTCTCATCTTCGCCGTCATCTACTACTTCTTGTTCCGCTTCATGATTGTCAAGTTCGACTTCAAGACCCCTGGTCGCGAAGACGATGACACCGCTGATGCATTCGCAGAAGCTCAGGCTACCGCTGCACAGCGCACTGGCAAGAACGCTAAGTGAGTAGTTGCCGATTAGTAACCTGTTGAGTTACTAGCGATAACTTTCAGTTGAGGCCCTTCCCTTCGGGGGAGGGCCTCAACTTTTTGTCGCCTTCTAGAAAACTAGGCCGGTTCGTATTGTTCGGGAGGAGTGGGATGCTGCTAGGTAGTGGGGTGCAGGTAGCTAGTTTCAGATTCCCACCGTGACATTTGTCAGGGAGACCCTTAGGCAAAATTCCTAGAAAAGTGATGACAGAAGGGACTTATATTTTCTTTGCGTTTCTAGCAAACTAGAAGCATGAACAATTTAGCTTTGAAAGTAGATAACGCCACTAAGGTCTTTCGGACCAAAAACGGGCCCTTGCGCGCAGTTAATCACCTCAGCTTAGAAATCCCAGCTGGGCAAAAGGTGGCGCTCCTCGGGTCCAACGGTGCTGGGAAATCAACCCTTTTTAATCTAATCCTCGATCTGATGACGATTGACGAGGGAAAGGTGGAAATCTTCGGTACCACCCCTGCCGAAGCGCAAAAGCGCGATCTGATTACCTCCCTGCTCCAAACCGGTGGACTTTTGTTGCACTGGACGGTAGAGGAAATCATTCGCTCCATTGCTGCCCTCGCTGGGCACAGCGACCTCGTTGACCAAGTGGTGGCAGAAACCGGGGTTAAGCCTTTCCTTTCGCAAAAGGTGGGAAAGTGTTCTGGAGGTCAGAAGCAACGTCTGAAGCTAGCGTTGGCACTGTTGAAACCTGCTCCGTTGATGTTGTTAGATGAACCGACTGCCGGCATGGATCCTCATGCCCGTCGTGACTTCTGGCGGCTGATTGACGGTGCCGCCCAAAGCGGAGCCACCGTTCTTTACGCTACCCACTTCTTGGATGAAGCCACCCAGTACGCCGAGCGGATCATTTTGATGCATCAAGGTCGGTTGATCGCTGACGGTACCTTAGACGATTACCTCCGTGAAACCGGTGAGAGCACGCTCGAGGGCGCCTTCTTCGCCTTGACCGACGCTAACAACTAGGAGCAGACCATGAAAACCTATTTTTTAACTGAACTAAAGCACCAGCTGCTTAGCCCATATCAGATTTTCTTCGCCGTGATCATGCCCCTAGGTATGTACGTCATTTTTGGTGGCATGAATGAAGTACGAGCGATTGAACTACCCTCCGGGGCAAATATCTCCGCAGTAATTTTGATTAATATGGCTTTTTACTCGGCCGTACTAGCAGCCGGCATGTCCGGTTCCGAAATTTCCCAAGACCGTGAGGTTTCCTGGAGCCGTACGCTTTACCTAGTAGGGGTACATGATCGCGATTTATGGCTGGTACGAGCTTCTATCGCTTACTTGACCACCTTGGTGCCAGTCACCCTCCTCTACGTTGCGGGCTACTTTAGCTACGCGAAAATGCCTACCAGCTACTGGATTGGCACCTATCTAGGCATCTTGGTAGTTTCCGGACTGTTCTCTGCGGTTGGGCAACTCTTGGGCTGCTATTTGCCGGCTTCGGCGGCAGGTGGTGTCACTTCCGGCATTATCGTCTTTAGTGCTTTTGCCTCAGACCTGTTCAACCCCCTAGAAGGCACCATGTTTACCGTCGCCAAGTTCATGCCGCTCTTTGGCCTTAAGAGCCTGCTGACTTGGGCTCTAACCGAAGGTAAGAGCGCGATTGGTACCGACCTTAACTGGGTGGGAGTTTGGGCTAACTCGATCGTTTGGCTCGCCATTCTCGCACTCGTTGGCCTGGCGGCCACCCGAAAGGCTCGCCAACAAGGTTAAGGGAGCCATCTGGGTCTTAACCTAGATAGCCCTTAAGATAAAGGTGGAAAGGAAACCATAATGCCTGACGCTACTAACCACACTGTCTACGAGGAACTAAACGGCAAGCTGAGAATCAATAGTAAGTTCGAAAAATTTGGAAACTATTTCTTTGCCTCCGTTTGGGTAGTTTTCTTGTTGATTCCGCTGTATTTTTCGGTGGTGATGACAGCAGAGCTTTGGGCCAAAGTAGTGACCTTCCTACTTTCCTTGGCGATTGGTCCCGTTTTTCTTTATGGCTCGATTCGGCTAAATAAGATGAACCCAAACCGGCCTAAGAATGCCACGCAACAGGCGGTAGTGGTTGCTTTCCTACTCTTACTCTTGTCCTTGGGAACAGTGATAGTGTCGGGAATGCCCGATTTTGGCGCGAACATGAGTTTCCTAGTGGGGATTTTGCTTTACTGTTTTCCATTAGGCTGGTCAATAGGATTGACCCTGCTACTTGACTTCGGGCTATTTATTAGTGGCACCTTTTGGCAAATGTCCGGTCTGCTCTGGGCTTCCCTTTACATTCTGCTCTGGGGTGCGATTGCCGTGGTGGGGCGGGTACTTAATGAAAACCAGGAGCGTCGCTACCAATACCAGCAAGATCTATCAGTGATGGAAGAGCGCCAGCGCATTGCCCAAGATGTGCATGATTTGTTAGGGCACTCTTTGACCGCGATTAACCTTAAAGCGCAGGTGCTGGCACGTACCGCAACTGATCCGAAGGCAAAACAAGAAGCCCAAGAGATTAGCCAGCTGGCTCGCGAAGGACTAGTACAGGTCAGGGCTGCCGTTACCGGACTGAAGGAAGTAACCCTGGGGATGCAAGTCGATCGTACCCAGCGTCTGTTGCAGGCTACTCAGGTGAAGTTTTTGACCGAGGGCGACCCCCAAGTAGTTCCTTTGGATAAACAGGGCGTTTGCTCGTGGGTGCTCCGCGAAGCGGTGACGAATACGCTGCGCCACGCCAAAGCCCGACAGGTAAAAGTGGTTTTCTCCCCGCAAGGCATGATCTATGCCGATAACGGCCATGAACTAACCGAGGAAAAGCTAGCTCAACTCCTTGGGGCTGGGGCAAGCATGAGCGGAAATGGGCTAAGTGGCATGCGCAGTCGACTCGCTAGCGTTAACGCCCACCTGTCCTTGGATCGCAGCGCCGAGTTGGGCGGCCTCGAACTACAAGTTTCTTGGAATAGCCCCGAAAGTTCCCAAACTGCCACCTTGTCGAGTACGCTGGAAAGCAATACCTCAAAAGCCCCAGTCGGTAAGGAGTAATCAGCATGATTAAAGTGTTGCTAGCTGACGATCAGAGCCTAGTCTTAGGGGCTTTGGCTGCCCTTTTGGGGGCCGAGGACGACCTCGAGGTTGTGGCCACCTGCACCAGTGGTGACCAGGTGGCGGCGGCTGTGGCCGAAAAAGCGCCCGATGTTTGCTTACTCGACATTGAAATGCCTGGGGCAAATGGGATTGAACTCGTATCACAACTAGCTAAGAGCCACCCCGGCTTGCCCTGCGCCCTCGTGACGACTTTTGGCCGCCCTGGTTATTTACAACGAGCCCTTGAAGCTGGGGCCAAGGGGTTCTTGGTGAAAGATACCCCCGCTGAAGAATTGGCTGTGGCCGTGCGCAAAATCCACCAAGGGGAGACTGTCATCGACCCAACCCTAGCCATTGCTTCGATTACTAGCGGACCAAACCCGCTGACCGCTCGGGAAATCGAAGTGCTGCAAGAAGCTTTAACTGGGGTGGGGATTGAAACTATCGCGCAACGATTGCATCTATCGGCAGGAACCGTTAGGAATCATATTTCCAGCGCGATAGCCAAAACCCACACCAGCACCAGGATGGAAGCGGCTCTGACCGCTAACGAGGCCGGTTGGCTCTAAAACCAAAAAACGCCCCAGCAAAATGCTGGAGCGGTGAGTGGTGGCCCCGACCGGCGTCGATCCGGTGACCTTTCGATTTTCAGTCGAACGCTCTGCCAACTGAGCTACAGGGCCATAACAATCACGGTCGGCCATAATGGACCGACCGGTACTGTCTGCGACCCCGACGGGACTTGAACCCGCGACCTCCGCCGTGACAGGGCGGCGCGCTAACCAACTGCGCTACGGGGCCTCGTTTTTAAGGACGAAGCCTTAGGCAAAACACTAAAAGTGTTTCGTACCCCCAACGGGATTCGAACCCGTGCCGCCGCCGTGAAAGGGCGGTGTCCTAGGCCGCTAGACGATGGGGGCCTAGAAGAACTTTGTTCATCTGAACTCTGTTCGTTCTGTGTCTTCCGGAGAAGACTTGAAGAATCATATATGGTTTTACCCCCCGAATGCAAAGCGAAATGGGTGTGAGCCTACACACAACAACATTGGTGATGGCTAAAAACACCGAAAATTAGCGAATTTTTGACCTTTTCCCTCTAACCTAGAGAGCATGATGGACCTTTTCTACGCATTGCCCACCTGGAAAAACGTGTTTGCTACCTCAACTATTGGCCAACTGGCCACCACAGTGCTGCGTGGTACAGATGCGGACGACACCACAAAAGCTGCCGTGGAAAATGCGGTTGACCTTGCTTCCGTACTTGCCTCGGTAGCGGCGGGCGCAGCAGTGGGGGCCGGCCTCGGCCTGCTGCTTTATCTCATCTTCCGCACGGTAGCTCGTCGGCGCGAACCCTTACGGTTGATGGCTCACAATATTCGGATTCCGCTGATCTTGTCGCTTGCTTTGGTGGGAATCGACATTGCGCTAGAAATGGTGGATTGGCATTTGAACCAATCCTCAGAATGGTGGGTGGACCCGCTAAACCATGGGGTTCGGATTGCGGTAATCGCCTCTTTGACTTGGTTGGCAGTCGCGGCTGCACACATTATCGAGGATGTCGCTGTCTGCAAATATGGGTCTGCCGAGGCCGGTCGGGCTCGCCGAGTCACCACCCAAACTCAGGTGCTCCGCCAAGTGGTACAAGCCATTTTGGTCGCCATCGGCATTATCATCATTCTGCTAACTTTCCCCCAGGCACGCACCGGCATGATGGCCTTGCTTTCATCCGCCGGGGTGATCTCAATCGTTGCTGGTATTGCCGCCCAAAACGTCCTCGGCAATATGTTTGCCGGGCTGCAGGTAGCCTTTACTGATTCGGTGCGCGTAGGTGATGTGCTGCTTTATGACGAGCAGTTCGGCACGGTCGAAGAAATCACCTTAACCTATGTAGTTCTGCGGGTTTGGGACGAAAAACGACTGATTATTCCCAGCAAATTGCTAACCGAGAAGAGCATCCAGAACTGGACTCGTCGACACACCCAAATGTTGGGCACGGTTGAACTCCCCATGGACTGGGGTGCCCCGGTGAATGCGGTGCGGGCTGAATTAAAGCGCTTGCTGGCCAAAACAGACTTGTGGGATGGGCAGACTGCCTCGGTGCAGGTAACTGATGCGCAAAATGGCACCATGACTGTGCGCGTTTGCGTTTCCGCCGATACGCCAGCAAACTTGTGGGATTTGCGCTGCTACTTGCGAGAAAACCTGATTGCTTGGACCGCCAACGAGGCCCCGCACGCCTTGGCTCGTACTCGTTTGCAAACCCATGATTTATTCGATCCTGCCGCCGATATTTCGGCCGAGGACGTGCACGCGCAAGCGAAAGCCCTAGAAGCAGAAGTAGAAACCACTACTAGCGCATCTTTGCGGGAAGTGGCGGATAAGCCTGCGGCCGCTGCGGTCAAAGCGGGAGCTAAGGCGCGCAAGGCCATCTCTTTGCTCGCGCAATACTGGGGCAGTAGCCCAGAAGACAATCAAGCGGAAAACAAGCCGAAAGCACCCGTAGCTAAGCCGCATGAAGCAGCTGCTGCCGGGCGTGAAGCGGAGCTGAGCCCGTCCTCGGCTAGCACAAAAACTGACGGAAAACTGAGCGTAAGTGACGCTGAACAGGCGAAAAAACTGGCAGTCGAAACGGGGGAAGTGGTCGTGCTATCCGGGGCGGTAAGCGAAAGCGAATCGACCCCGAGCGAAGAGCGACTCTATTCCGGTTCGCCGCAAAATGAGGAACGCTCGCGCGCTTTCCAAGGCCCAGGAGAAGCCGCCCTAGCCGAGCGTGAAGCTGAAATTCGTCGCCAAAACAAAGGTGAAGATGAAGAAAAACTTCCACCCATCGAAAGTGATGGTGGCCTTGAGAGTGGCGAAGGCACAGAACTGGGCAACTAGGCGCATAATGCCTTTAACCATAGAAAATGCAGCAGAAAGAAGAAGCAATGACTGAAATGAATCTTCCCCAAGATCCGAAAACTTTGACCGAGGATCAGTGGCGTGCCCGCCTCGCCCCCATGGAATACCACGTGCTACGTGAAGCTGGTACTGAACGTCCCGGTACTGGGGCGTTGCTAGACGAAAACCGTCGTGGTACCTACTACTGCCGTGCTTGCGGGAATAAGCTTTTCCGCTCTGATGCCAAGTTTGAATCGGGTTGCGGCTGGCCCTCATTCTTTCAGGCCGAGGAAGGTTCCACGGTGGAACTAACTGATACTTCGTACGGCATGCAACGGACAGAAATTCGTTGTGCCAACTGTGATTCGCACCTGGGGCACGTCTTCAATGATGCGCCTCAGACTCCGACTGGTAACCGTTACTGCATGAATTCGGTTTGCCTGACTTTCGAGGCCGACGAAGCATAAGCGGATAAAAAAAGAGCCCCCCGCGTGCCAAAGGCTAGGAACGCGGGAGGCCCAAGTTGCAGTAGGCCCCCGGGGACTCGAACCCCGCACCCACGGATTAAAAGTCCGTTGCTCTAACCAGATGAGCTAGAGGCCCGTGCGCCGTCAAGTATAGCGAGAAAAACTCGTTTCGTCATCCCATCTGCAAAATTTCTACCAATGAGAGACAATATTGTGAGCAACTTCGCCCACCATGGAGGTACCCAATGACTGAGAATCGCCGTCCACGTCGACCCGCCATGTTGGATCCGGAAGTGGCCGAACAGATTCCTGGTGATGAAGATCCGGCAATCACCACCACTACGGCACAAACTGCTGCACGAGCCTTGCTTGGCTGGTCCGATCAAGAGTTCGGACAAGAGCAAGTTGCCGACTTGGTAGATGTGATTAAAACTCAGGGCGTTGATTTTGCTGCTGCCCTCTGGTCCCGCTCCGGTTATTTGACTTTGCCCGGGCAGCTTTGGCGCCTCTACCTTCTAAATGAGTGGTATTCGCGCGATCGAAAAGTGCTAACTGAGCGTTATGAAGCTGGGGTGAAAATCGCGCAAGCAAAGGGCCTAGACGTTCCTAGTAACTTCTTGACTAGACACTTTGCCACTCTGGCCGAATTGTTTGCGGGTGAAGGCTGCGAAAACCTGCCTGGATTATTGAAAAATAGCGCTATTTTGTTGCGAATCTTTGCGGCTGGTAATGCTGATGCCCAATGGATTGAAAGTGATGCCGATGAGTTGGCTGCACTAGTAACCCGCCGTTCTGAAGCTTTGCTCAAAACTGCGGATGAATTTGCGCAAGGTGCCAAAGCGGCTGCCAACCCGGAGTTTGTTAACCCCTAAGGTTTTACTGGCACCATCCTCCGAAGCTCGGCAAGCTTTAGGTTTTAGCAAAAGTTGTCTAGCTTGAGCTCGTCTGCTTCGCAAACTTCGATAGCCTTTGAAATTTTGCCAAAAAATCGAGTATTAGCAGCAAGAACTGGTTTTGAAAAAGCCACTCTCTTTTAGTGGCAAACAAAAAGCCTTGGTGTTGCGTTTCACAAAAAAGTAGTTTCCCTTTAGAATCAAATAGACTGAAAAACTTGAGTGGTCTTTCTGCTCTCCAGAAAATTTTAAGGAAACGTGATGAGCACTGAAAAAACTGACAACGGCGAAAACCAGTACGCCTACGCTTCCGCCCGCCCCGAAGAATTTCTGACAGTAGGGAAAACTGCCCTCGCGTCCCTGCTAATCGGGGGACCGGCAGGTAACCGCCAAGCTGGCGGTGCTAGTAGTTCTGCCAGTGCTTCGCAAGAGAGCGGCGAAGCTGATTCCAAGCAGACCACAGATAAATCTCTGAACACAGAAAAAGCTGAGAAGAAATCAGATAAGACTGAAGCATCAAAAGACTCCAAGGATAAAAAGTCTGAGGAGAAAAACCGTGAGGCCAAGTCGGATGATAAATCTGACGGGAAAAAGAACGAGGATAAAAAGTCTGAGATCAAGTCTGATGCCCTAGATAAAGCTAAGAAAGCGGGAGACAAAGGCTCAGCCTCCCCTGAAGTTGTCAATCTTGAAGCTATGGATGACGAGGACGACGACGAGCAGGACGACACCACTCTCTACTTCGAAGAATTGCCCACCCCGATTTCGGAACCGCTGATTGAGCAATCCAACCTAGGGGAAGACCAGCCGCTCCCAGCAGGTCGCTTCGCTGACCGTGAGCTTTCGTGGATGGCTTTCAATGAGCGCGTCCTCGAACAGGCGGAAGACCCCAACTTGCCATTACTAGAACGAGCCTGGTTCCTCGCAATTTTCAGCTCCAACCTTGACGAGTTCATGATGGTGCGCGCCGCCGGACTTAAGCGTCGTATTGCCGCGGGAATCGCAAAACCGGCTGCTTCTGGTCTCTCGCCACAGCAAGTGATGGACGGGATTCGTACCCGCACCCGTCAGCTGACCCAACGCCAGGGTGAATTCTTCCAAACCGAGATTCTGCCGGGACTAGAAGAAGCTGGCCTCCGTTTGCGCACTTGGGAACAACTGGAAGAAAAAGACCAGGAAAAACTCACCAACTATTTCCGGAAGCAAATCTTCCCCGTGTTGACCCCGTTGGCAGTAGACCCTTCGCACCCCTTCCCCTATATCTCTGGTCTCTCACTCAACATTGCAGTCGTAACCAGAAACCCAATCAGCAACAAGGAATACTTTGCCCGGGTGAAAGTGCCTGACTCGCTGCCGCGCTTCCTCAACGTCGAAACTGCTGGCACTGAAATTGATCCAGCTCGCTTGGTTGAGGATCGTGGTGGCGCCACTTTCGTCCCGATCGAATCGGTCATTTCGGCGCACTTGGCCTACCTGTTCCCCGGAATGGAAATCCTAGAAGATCACGTCTTCCGCCTCACCCGTAACGAGGACGTGGAAGTGGAAGAAGACGACGCCGAAAACCTATTGACGGCGATGGAACAAGAATTGCTACGCCGTAAATTTGGTCCGGCAGTTCGCCTTGAAGTCACCGACACGATCACGCCGACCGTCCTCGACTTCTTGGTACAAAAACTAGAAATCACGCATGCAGATGTCTATCGTCTACCCGAACCGCTGGATCTGACGTGTTTGAACCAACTCCACGACCTCGACCTGCCACACCTAAAGTACCCGAACTACGTACCAGTGACGGCTTTCGGGCTATCTAAAGTCGAACGCTCCACCCCGGGCGACATTTTCGCTTCCATGCGAGATCACGACATTTTGCTGCACCACCCGTACGACTCTTTCGCGACCTCGGTCCAGCATTTTGTGGCTACTGCCGCCAAGGATCCTCAGGTGCAGGCCATCAAACAGACCTTGTACCGCACCAGTTCCGATTCTCCGATTGTTTCGGCACTAATCGCGGCAGCTCAGGCTGGCAAACAGGTGGTTGCCATCGTCGAAATTAAGGCCCGTTTCGACGAGGACGCTAACATCTCGTGGGCACGCAAGCTAGAGCGCGCCGGCGTTCACGTGGTCTACGGCATGATTGGACTCAAGACGCACTGCAAGCTTTCCCTAGTGGTACGTCAAGAAGCTGACGGTTTGCGTCGTTACTGCCACGTCGGGACCGGTAACTACCACCCCAAGACCGCCCGCGGTTACGAGGATCTTGGTTTGTTAACCACCGACCCGGAAGTAGCCCAAGACCTCACCCGATTGTTCAACCTGATGAGCGGTTACGCCCCCTTGGCAACCTTCAATCGTCTCTTGGTTGCACCCCGCTCGATTCGCCCCGGCCTGATTGAACGCATTGAACGCGAAGTCGAACACCATAAGGCTGGGCGTCCTGCCCGGATTTCGATCAAGGTCAACTCCATCGTCGATGAGGCCGTGATCGACGCCCTGTACCGAGCCAGCCAAGCCGGCGTGAAAGTCGACATTGTGGTGCGCGGTATCTGTGCAATTCGTTCAGGCGTGCCCGGACTTTCCGACAATATCCGAGTTCGTTCCATCCTTGGTCGCTACCTCGAACACTCCCGAGTCTATGCCTTCGAAAATGGGGGAGACCCAGAAGTATGGATTGGCTCTGCGGATCTAATGCACCGTAATCTAGACCGCCGGATTGAAGCGCTAGTGAAGGTGAAAGACCCCGATCAGATTGCTTACCTCAAGGGCATGGTGCGTGACCAAGCCAGCGGAAAAACCAGCTCTTGGCGTTTGCGCAAGAACGGTTCGTGGCAACGTCGCACCACCAACAAGAACGGCAAGCCATTGGTGGATTACCAGCAAAAACTTATGTCCGAAGCTTCCGCACGAGTGTCCGGTCGTAGCTGACGTGTCCTAACATCACCATTGGCATTGAACGCCTAGGTGCGGGATAATACTACCTATGTCTGCTAGCCCTGCCCCTCGTCCCGCGGCCATCGTACGTGCCGGTGGAGCGCTGGTTTGGCGTATCGCCCCAAAGGCGCAAAAAGCTAGCGAAAAAACGGCATCAGCAGTTGCCAAGAGCGACGCAGTGCGCACGGAACAGGCTGACCCAAAGCGTCCCACCCCAGCCATGTTTGCTAAAAAAGTTGCCGGCAAAATCGAGGCCGAGCCAGCCGTCGCACACGAGGAAAAAACGCCAAAGCCCACCCCGGCTACCATTGCGGCAGCTATGGGCTTTGCTCCGGCACCCGCCCTCGGCCAAGCCCAAAATCACGAAGCACATGCGGGGGAGTCGGGCCTTGGAAACGATGCCCAGCAAGGCGTAGATACCAACGGTAAAAACGGTGGGAAAACTGACTCGGCCGAGGATGATGGCGAGCGCAGCCGGAACGCCAAGGCCGAAGAAAAAGCTAACCTAGCGGACTTGGACCCGAACTACGTGCCCACCAGTGCGGATGAGATTGAGGTTCTGCTAGTTCACCGCCCTCGTTACAATGACTGGTCGTGGCCGAAGGGTAAAGCCGAACCTGGCGAACATATTTTGGCCGCCGCCGTGCGCGAAGTTGAAGAGGAAACTGGTTGTGTGGTTACCCTCGGGGCCCCAATGACCACCCAGCGTTATCGCCTCGGCAGTGGACTGTTGAAGGAAGTCTATTACTGGGTGGGTCGAGTTCTCCACAGCGAACCAATCGCCCGAACACGCGTGCCTGCCGCCCAAGCCTCCTTGCGAGAAATTGACGAAACCAAATGGGTGAGCCCCGCCAAAGCAGCCAAAATGCTGACCCGTCGCGGGGATCGTCGCCTGCTTGATGACTTAGTTGCACGCCTTGAAAATGGGACACTTTGTACCCAAAATGTGGTGCTCTTGCGGCACTCCAAAGCGATGTCTCGTGATCGTTGGTCTGCCGAGGACGCCTCGCGCCCCCTCGCCCGCAGCGGAGTGCTGCAATCACGCGACCTGATCGACCTGCTTTCCGCCTACGGGGTCGAACAAGTTTACACTTCACCGTGGCAGCGTTGTGCCAGTACCGTGCGTCCTTATGCTGCTATCGCCGACTTGCCTCTGCAGTTGCTTTCGGCCCTGACCGAGGACGCACACCGGCAATCGCCAGCCACAAGTGCGCATGCCTGGCAACAAGTCTTGACCAAGCAGAATGGGCATCGCGTGGTTTGTGTGCACCGGCCGACCTTGCCGGACTTGCTGGCAGTGGTGGCAGATATTGCCAATGACGAAGTGCGTCGTCAGCTCCAAATGAATCCGCCAAGCTTACGCACCGCGGAAATGTTGGTGTTCCACGTAGCCCAGCCTAATCCAGCGCACAGTCCAGTAGTAATTGCGGCTGAACGTCACCGCCCGGCAAAAATCGGGAAGTAGCTTCTGCGCGCCCGACGTTTGGGGCTAGGTCTCGAACGCGAAAGGCTTCATGGCTAAGGTCGTCCTCGGTTAACTAAAACGGATTAGCGGGAATAACTTGAAAACTACTGATCGGTAGAATCTCGGTACTAGTGGTGGGTTGAATCCGAAAACTAAAACGACTGTTATCCAATTTCTCAAAAGTGAAAATTGGCGAGAAGTTAAAGAAGATTCCCCCAAAAAAGCGTGAAACCAACGCGATAAAAACAGTTTACTCATTGTTAACCTAAAAGCCCCTCAACGGTAACTCCTGCCGCTTAGGGTGGAGTCATGCCGCGAGAAATCGCGCCAGGTAACCACCTGACTGGCAGCGGCTCCCGCCCACACCAAGTGGTCAACCGCTCCAGTCACCTACCGGGAAACTCCCGACTAAGCAAAGGAAACCGTTGAAAATGAAATCAACTTTCACCCGTCCGCTAGCTATCGGTGCTGCTGCCACCCTAGTCTTCGCCTTGAGCGCCTGTGGTAACGACAACCCAACCGGTAGCGAAGCTCCAGCTGGTAACGATTCCGGCAAGACTGCTTCCGAAGCTCCCAAGTCTGATGATGCTGCTAAGGTAACCGGCACTCTTGCTGGTGCGGGTGCTTCCAGCCAGAAGGCTGCGATTGCCGCTTGGAAGGCAGGCTTCGAATCCGCTAACTCTGGCGCCCAGGTCGAATACGACCCAGTTGGCTCCGGCTCCGGTGTTAAGAAGTTCCTCGCAAAGGAAGTTGCCTTTGCTGGTAGCGATGAAGTTTTGAAGGAAAAGGATCAGGCTGCTGCTAAGGAACGTTGCGGTGCTGACGCCATCCACTTGCCTGTTTACATTTCCCCAATCGCCGTGGTCTTCAACCTCGATGGTGTCCAGAGCCTAAACCTCTCGGCAGCTAACGTTGCCAAGATCTTCGCCGGCCAGATCACCAAGTGGAATGACCCAGCTATCGTCGCTGAAAATGATGGGGTTAACCTCCCAGACCTAGCCATCACCCCAGTCCACCGCGCTGACGGCTCGGGCACCACCTACAACTTCACCGAATGGTTGCACGCTGCTGCTCCAGACGTATGGACCAACGAAGCTGGCAAGAAGTGGCCACTCGAAGGCACCAACGGTGAAAAGACCCAGGGTGTGGTTGACCTAGTCAAGAACGGTAAGGGCTCCATCGGCTACGTCGATGACTCCGCTGCTACCGGCCTCGGCAAGGCAAACATCAAGGGTTCGGGCGACGCTTACGTTGCCATTAGCGCTGACGCTGCTGCCAAGACTCTTGACGAATCCGAACTCGCTGGCGCTTCCGCTAACGACTTGGCCTACAAGATCAACCGTACTCCTAAGGCTGCTGACGCTTACCCAATCATCCTCGTCTCCTACGACGTGGTTTGCACCAAGTACCCAGCAGAAGAAGGCAACCTAGTTAAGGCCTTCGTCAAGTACGAAACCAGCAAGGAAGGCCAGGAAGCTGCAGCTGGTGCCGCAGGTTCCGCCCCAATCTCCGATGGTTTGCGCGACAAGATCAACACCGCGCTTGACTCCATCACTGTGGAATAAACTTCCCGTCACTTTTTGCGGGCCGAGGTCGTTGGCGGCTAAGCGACACCACCCCCAGCTAGTCGCCAGCGAGAACCACTACTGGTTCTCAAAGCCCTCGGCCCGCAAACACGCACCCAGAAGATTCAAAGGAAACGCATGAGCGCCCCCACAAAACCGCAGAAAAACCAAAGTTTTGCTGAAGTTGCCGCGAAAGGTACCGGCAAACTTGGCAACGCGATTTTCTCGCGCACCTCGACCGGCGCGGCTTTAGTCATTTTCGCTACCCTGGCCGCTGTAGCAGCCTTCTTGATTGCTCAAGCTTGGCCAGTATTGATTAACCCCAGCATTAAGTTTGACGCTAAGGGTTACGTTGATGGTGCCACCTTGCCCCAGATCGTGGGCCCCCTAGTCTTTGGTACCGTTTTGGCTTCCGCCATCGCCATGCTGATTGCCGTCCCGATTAGCGTCGGCATCGCCCTATTCATTAGCCACTACGCCCCACGTAAACTTGCTGCCCTCCTGGGCTACCTAGTCGACCTACTGGCTGCCATCCCCTCGGTAGTCTTCGGTCTTTGGGGTGGTAAATGGTTGATCCCCAAACTGGTTCCCATCTACGAATGGCTGGCAAACCACCTAGGCTTCATTCCGCTCTTCGCCGGACCTGCTTCCCCGAACGGGCGCGTACTACTTTCCGTTTCTTTGATTCTGGCCATCATGATCCTGCCGATCATCACCGCGATTAGCCGGGAAGTTTTCCTCCAGACCCCACGTCTTTACGAGGAAGCAGCCCTCGCCCTCGGCACCACCCGCTGGGAAATGATTCGCATGGCTGTATTGCCATTCGGTCGCTCCGGCATCATCTCAGCTTCCATGCTGGGACTAGGGCGCGCCCTCGGTGAAACCATGGCAGTGGTTATGGTGCTCTCCGCCGGTAACACCTACTCCTTCGCGATTTTGCAGGATGCGAAGCACTCAACCATTGCTTCAAATATTGCTTCCCAGTTCGGTGAAGCTTTCGGCAATGACCGCTCGATGTTGATTGCTACCGGCCTGGTCCTCTTCGTCATCACCATGCTGGTGAACATGGGCGCTCGTTACATTATCAGTCGTCGCTCCCAGTTCTCGGGTGCTAACTAGGGAAGGAAGGCTGGAGAAAAATGAGTAACACGAATCTTTCCGCCGCGGCAGCTGCCGACCTCGAATCGGCCATGCCGACCACTAAGCGTCACCCCTTCGCCTCGAAGGATCCCTCCTTCGACCGCAACCGCAAGATCAAAGACAAAGTAGCACTCGTGCTGGTGAGCTTGGCCTTCCTCATGGCCATGATTCCGCTAGTCTCACTCTTGATTTCGGTTATCGTCGGTGGCTACAAGCTGATTACGCCCTCGTTCTTGACCTACTCGATGAACGGTGTCTTCGGTCAATCCACCCTGGGCGGCGCCTACCACGCCATTATCGGTACCCTTTGGGTGACCCTCGGTGCCACTTTGATTTCGGTGCCGATCGGCTTGTTTACCGCCATCTACTTGACCGAGTACGGTAACAATGGCCGTCTCTCGCGCCTGACCCGCTTCTTGGTTGACGTGATGACCGGTATTCCTTCAATCGTCGCCGGTCTTTTCGCTCTTGCCCTTTTCACCATCGTGATGGGCCCCGCCTACATTTCCGGTTTCCGTGGTTCGGTCGCTTTGTCCATCTTGATGATTCCGACTGTGGTTCGCTCTTGCGAAGAAATGCTTCAGCTGGTTCCCAACGAGTTGCGCGAAGCCTCCTACGCCCTCGGTGTGCCTAAGTGGTTGACCATCGTCAAGGTGGTTCTTCGTACTGCGGCTGCTGGCCTAACTACCTCGGTAATGTTGGCCATCGCCCGTGTTATTGGTGAAACCGCTCCGCTTTTGGTGACCGTAGGTGCTACCGACCGCATTAACGACAACTTGTTCGACGGCCGCATGTCGACCCTTCCGGTCTTCGTTTACAACGAATACACCTCGGTCGATATGCCTTGTGCTGCAGACGCGGTTAACTGTTCAGCGACGATTCACGCAGATCGCGCTTGGGCAGCCGCTCTAACCCTTATCATTATTGTAATGATCCTCAACCTGGTGGCTCGGTTTGTCGCCTGGAAGGTCTCCCCGAAAGGCCGCAACTAGTTAGGCTGGCCGAGGAAGACCTCGACTGGCGAAACCCCGCAACAAACCTCAAAACGAAAGAAAATCATGGCTCTGATTGAAGTTGAAAACGAAAACATTTACTACGGGAACTTTCTCGCAGTTAAAGATGTCAACATGAATATTGCCGAGCACACCATCACCGCGTTGATTGGTCCCTCCGGCTGTGGCAAGTCCACCTTCTTGCGTACCCTCAACCGCATGCACGAAGTCATCCCCGGTGCTCGCGTTGAAGGTCAGGTTCGCGTCGAAGGCGTCAACCTCTACGACCCAAACATTGACCCCGTGCAGGTTCGTCGTAAGGTTGGCATGGTATTCCAGCGCCCGAACCCCTTCCCGACCATGTCGATCGAAGAAAACGTCTTGGCGGGCGTGAAGCTAAACCAGCGTCGTCTTCCCAAGAGTGAGCAGGAAGAACTGGTCGAAAAGTCGCTCCGCGGCGCTAACCTCTGGAACGAAGTGAAGGACCGTCTAGGCGAGCCTGGCTCGGCTCTTTCCGGTGGTCAGCAGCAGCGTCTATGTATTGCTCGTACCATCGCGGTGAAGCCAGAAATCATTTTGATGGACGAACCATGTTCCGCCCTCGACCCGATTTCTACCCTTGCGGTAGAAGACCTAATGCAAGAACTAAAGTCCGATTACACCATCGTCATCGTGACCCACAATATGCAGCAGGCTGCTCGTGTCTCGGATCGTACTGGCTTCTTTAACCTCGAAGCACAGGGTAAACCTGGCCAGTTGGTTGAGATTGATGACACAGAAAAGATCTTCTCCAAGCCTAGCCAGCAGGCCACTGAAGACTACATCTCGGGTCGCTTCGGATAAAGACTTGGTATTTCGCATTTGATACCACTCCTTGGAAGTGCCGGCCGCCTAATCTTAGGTGGCCGGCACTTTTTCGCGAAGGCACAACAAAAAGACAGAAATTTTGAGTGCCAAAGTAGGTAAATGCAGCTAGTAAAGAATCGTTCAAATTGGTGTTCTCAAAACTAGCTTATTGATAGGTTGATACACCACCTGAATAGCCCATATTTTTATGCATTGGACTGCGAGTTTATGGCGTAGTTTCGCGAAAAATCGGATGATAGTTTACACTGTTCGCAAGTCCAGATTTTTTCATAAAAATCAGGTCGAATGATGCAAAGCCCGCACCCAATCGTGCGGGTACTATTTTTTGTTAAACGGGAGGTGAATCGCTACATGCTAGGTTTTGGATCCAAGAAGCCTTGGACCGCAGCACGCTATGAACGACACAATAAATTAATGGCGTCTTTAGCGATCATGTTCCTGTGCATGATCTGGGGTTCCACCTTCCCAATGACCAAGGGTTTGTTGGACCACATGGATCCAATGAACTACCTAGCATGGCGTTATGACGTTGCTGCCATTGTCGGAGCCATCGTCTTCTTGCCACGTTTGCGTCGTATGAGTGGGCGCGAATGGTTCTACGGTTTCTCTCTCGGTTTTATTTACTGTGCCGGACAGATCCTGCAAACTCTTGGCTTGCAGTACATTGACGCTTCGGTTTCGGGCTTCATTACCGTCATGTACGTAGTGTTCACCCCGATCCTCGTTTGGCTTTTCTTCCGCGTTAAGGTCGGAATAAGCGACTGGATCTCCGTAGTCCTAGCTATCTCTGGTCTGGCAGTGCTTTCTTTGACTGGTGAAGGCATGAGCGTCGGCCCAGGCGAACTTTTGACCCTTGGAGGCGCTCTTTCCTTCGGCCTTCACATTGTGATGATGTCCCGTTGGGCCCCACGAGGCGACCTGATCGGGATGAGCGTAGCGCAAATGGTCATCATGGGCGTCATCTTCACCGTCATTAACGCCCCTCACGGCTTTAGCGCCCCAACTAGTGTCAGCGACTGGGCTGCCATCTTGTTTATGGCCTTGGTTGCTGGTCTCTTTGCCATGGGCCTACAGGGCTGGGCTCAGACCATCCTGTCGGCTACGTCCGTGGCGATCATGTTCAGCCTAGAGCCGCTCTTCTCGGCCATGTTCTCTATCCTCTTCTGGGGAGAAAGCTTGACCAGCCACTTGGTTTGGGGCGGTTTGCTCATCATCTTGGCTATGCAGGTTTCCGCCCTCGGTCCTAGCTTCTTGCGTCGTCGCAAAGCTGTGGTCGAAAAGGAATCTATCCTGCCCGAAACCAGTGCCGGCTTGGGTCAGGCATTCGAAGATCTGGTTACTGGTGGTTTGCCAACTGCCGTGTTGGAAAACGAAGATTTGCTTACCGGTGAAGGCTTGACCAAGTCCATTGCTGGTATCGAGGGCGAGCCCGGCCCAGAAGTATCGCGCGGTATTACTCGATAATTAGTTCAGTAAATGCTGCATCGAGGTCGTCGCTAATGCGTGCGCTCACTTCGACTTCGTCTTCGCCGGCGTTGTTTTCGACTGCCTCGATAGGTTTACTAACTGCTTCTAG